>NZ_WTKZ01000147.1:0-546 GCF_011378805.1 Pseudoalteromonas sp. Z9A6 | reverse complement strand
TATTTATTAACGTTAACTTGTGTCGTTTTATTGTTTTATTCCATTGCCCAGCAACAATGGCTGCCATATAAAGTTTGCATCGAATTCTGGCTGGTCCAAGTTTACTGATTGATGTTCGCCCTTTTAATTTGCCCGATTCATTGTGCCGTGGAATTAATCCACAATAAGCGGCCGCTTCTTTGGCTTTATTAAGTTTTTTAGCCGCAAACAAATACGTCAGCTCTCTCGATAATAGGGGCCCAATGCCAGGGATAGACTCAAGTAGCTTCCTGTTTCTTTTTAAATCAGGTTCATTATCTATGTGGTTATCAATGTCAGATTTAAGCTGTTTAATTTCATCGTCTAAAAACGCGATAGTCACTTTTATCGATTGGCAAACACGCGCGGAAACGTTGCTGAATTCACTTGCTTCTAATCGGTTAGCTTCTCGTTGTCGGTTACTCTCAAGCGCATCTAAACGACGAATAAGGGCTTTAAGCTCTCTAACTTCTAATGCATCAGGTTGCCAATAACTAACGACTGCGTGCTTAGCACAGCCGTAATGAG
>NZ_WTKZ01000146.1:0-551 GCF_011378805.1 Pseudoalteromonas sp. Z9A6 | reverse complement strand
ACTGGAGGTTTCCCATTGTTCCAGAAGTGCCGAGTGAGATGGCGGTGGATTTCCATTTGAGGCAACCTGTGACCCCCAGTAGTGTAGCTATTCAATGCGGTGAGAACCGGATTCATGTGGAGGTACAGCAGGACTTGTTTAGCAATGGTGAACTGATCCAGCCATCTGGTCTGACTCTGGGAGGATGTCCTGTTGTCGGTTTGGTCCCAGGCTCTAAGGTGCTCTTCTTTGAGAATGAACTGCAGGACTGCAACAGTGTCTTGATGATGACCAAGGATGAGCTTGTCTACACCTTTGCCCTTACCTACACTCCTGAGGCGTTTGCTGGCACTCCGATTACCCGTGCAGGTGGTGCAGTTATTGGAGTTCAATGCCACTATCAAAGGTTTCAAAATGTCAGCAGTAGTGCCTTGAAGCCAACTTGGGTCCCTTATGCCTCAACGGAGGCTGGTGAAGAAGTCTTGGTGTTCTCCCTGAAGCTCATGACTGATGACTGGTCCTATGAGAGGCCTTCAAACTCTTACTTCCTGGGTGACGTTATTAATGTTGAG
>NZ_WTKZ01000145.1:0-559 GCF_011378805.1 Pseudoalteromonas sp. Z9A6 | reverse complement strand
ATAAAAAACAAATAAAAAAACGAGTAAATCTACAGGCTCGTTATGTGTAAACTATGAAATCAACATTTGTCGCAATTTTAGCAACTATATTCGCAGCATTTTTTATTACATTTGTTGTTACTTATATCGGTACGCTTAATTCAGAGTATTACGATTTTAGAATGGCATTGTTAATGTCTAGTGTGGCAGCTCTTGTAAGTTTGGTAATTACAATCTGTTGGTCTTTACCTATTCACTTATATCTTAAAAAGCATAATAAAGTTAGTTTAGGTTGGTATGCTTTAATTGCTGTTATTCCATCACTTGGATTTATTTACATATTAAAACCATTTGGAGAGGACTCTGCAGCAGACTTGTTTACTCAAGCATTATTTTGTACTTTAGTTGGCGTGGTTGCTGCCACGTTGTTCTGGTATTTCGCTGTATACCAAATTACACATAACAAGCAAATCAACAAGGACTAAAAACAGCGGGCTGTTCGCTTCGCTCAATTTTAGCCCACTATTTTTAGCCTGTTATTTGGGCGTTGAGGCTGTAGAATTACTCTTTTTAGGAACGT
>NZ_WTKZ01000144.1:0-579 GCF_011378805.1 Pseudoalteromonas sp. Z9A6 | reverse complement strand
AATACCCAATGCCACTAGAACCTTTTCACAGCGTTCCATGCCTTTTTTTTTTTTTTTTCTACCAGCTTCACCAATATCATCCAATTGCATCAGTTTCATTTGCTGCACTAGCATTCCCTCCCAATAGGGCAGGTGTCGCTTATCTACAATGCCGCTTTCACAGCTATCAGGCTTACCACACTTACACTCATCATCATTGGTGCACCACCCAATACCTGTTGAGCGAATTGGTATGGAGCTAGAGTATGCCTTTGCCATAGCACTAAGAGAGCCAAAAGATTTAATTAACTCTTTATCCTCACGGACTTTCATGATGTTTTGAGCTATGTCGCCACCAGTGATAGGCGGAGTTTTTCAAGTTAGTTGTCGCATCAAGTTAAATTTTATGCCGCCCGCATTGCTTCTTTTTTTTCTGGATTTAAATTTACTTCATTGATCATTGTCCAATCTCGAGATTTTCCTGACCAACGACTTGGGTTCTGTAATTTCGCCATTTCATTTACCTGATGACGTTTCGCTAGTATCGCTTTATCTAATCCTAAATGACGCTGGTTTGGCGTGACAAATTTAATACCGCTG
>NZ_WTKZ01000143.1:0-598 GCF_011378805.1 Pseudoalteromonas sp. Z9A6 | reverse complement strand
CCAGATTTGTTTGTGTTCAAATGTTCCAATCTACCATGCTGGTGCAAAAGCTAAGCGGAATCACTTTATTGCTGTTGCTGTGTCAACATGCATGTTTCCTCTCTGCAAGTGGCAATGCAAAACGATCAGTGACCTGTGAAGGAGACTCTGCATCCCTCAGCTGTGGCTCTAGATTCATAAATGTCCTTCGTGCCAACTATGGACGGACTAATGGCAGAACTTGCTCTGCTGGGAAACCTCCTGGGCAGCTCTCAAATGTTCACTGCTCCTCAGAAACATCCCTCCAAACGATGGCCACACAGTGTAATGGAAAAAAAAGCTGTTCTGTTCAAGCAGTGAACTCCGTTTTCAATGATCCCTGTTTTGGGACCTATAAATACCTGGAAGTATCTTATGAATGTCTCAAACCTAAGCAGCACATAACTTGTGAAGGTTTCAGAGCTGACATTACCTGTGGGAAAGGTGTTATTTCCGTTTATTATGCCAATTATGGACGGCGGAATCTTGCAACCTGTCCTCATAAATTCGCAACTTCAACCCACTGTAACTCTGATCAGACTGCGCGTATGCGTTCCAGGTGCAATGGAAAGCAGTCTTG
>NZ_WTKZ01000142.1:0-599 GCF_011378805.1 Pseudoalteromonas sp. Z9A6 | reverse complement strand
GATTTAGCAAAATCTCTTGAGTCAGACTTGTGATCAAGAGACAGCTTAATGCGCCTTTTTTTGTGCCATTAACTCAATAACTTCATCTCAATTAATAGATCTTTATTGCAAGTCAGGATTGCATGGTTTGGAGTGTAATTTAACTACTTGATAATAAGTAATAAGAGGATATAAGAAAATTAAGGCAACAAAGAAAATGATGTTAGAGAGCATTAACATTTCACTGGTAGTATAGCCGCCAGCAGTAAACTCATAATAAAGAGTCAGTAAAACAGTCGTTATTTGAGCGAATATAATTAATAGCCAAATAAAATGATGCAAAAAATAACGCTTATAGATAATGCCTAAGCATGCGCCAACAGTCAGAGTGTCCAAAGTAAGAGTTAGGTAACTAAGCCATGTTGGATGAGTTGTTTGTAAACTAACATTGAATGATGAAGTGTAGATATCATAGCCTGTGGTAGTTAAAAGTAACAGAAGAAACCCATACCAAAAAGTGTTGCTTTTCATAATACTAATGCCAAAAACCATAAGGTATATCATTTGGGTTGAGCCTGTAACGGATTCTGTGTAACTGCCCGTTTTTAGATTTTAAATAT
>NZ_WTKZ01000141.1:0-611 GCF_011378805.1 Pseudoalteromonas sp. Z9A6 | reverse complement strand
ATGTGATAAATGATAGCTAATCATTTATCAATGAGAGATACAAGACGTAAAGCGCGGTACTACTACCTTTAACGAACTAGTTGGCTTAAGCCAAGTAATGGCAAAAGCAGCACGTGAAGTTATAGTGATGGTTGAATCAGATAAAATTGGCCGGAAAATCCCAAATTTAGAATTACCGTGGCAAATAGTAACCACCTTAATAACCGACAATGGCTTAGCAGACGATAAACGCAAAGCAATTGAGGCATGTGGTGTAAAACTAATTTGTGCAGAGATTATGGAATAGCCCGTTAACTTGAATTCAGGTTATAAGCGGGCAAATATTTAAAAAATTAATGGAGACACTATGTGTGGAATAGTTGGGGCAGTTGCAGAACGTCCAGTAAATAAAATTTTAGTTGAAGGCCTTAAACGCCTTGAATACCGTGGTTATGATTCAGCAGGCGTAGCATTGCTTGATGGCAACACACTTAATACTGTTAAAGCAGTAGGTAAAGTAGTAAACGTAGAAGCTGCACTTGAGAAAGCAGGCGTTAGCGGCCATACAGGTATTGCACACACTCGCTGGGCAACACACGGTAGCGTTACTGAAGAAAACGCACACCCGCATG
>NZ_WTKZ01000140.1:0-619 GCF_011378805.1 Pseudoalteromonas sp. Z9A6 | reverse complement strand
TGTCACGTGTTACCAGCGCTGTTATGGAGCAAGTCACTGAATGGCAATCTCGCCCCCTGGATGCGATTTATCCTATTGTTTATTTGGATTGCTTGGTTGTAAAAATACGCCAAGATAAGCGCGTTATCAAAAAGTCTATTTACCTTGCTTTAGGTATTAATATTGACGGCCATAAAGAATTGCTTGGCATGTGGATTTCAGAAAATGAAGGGGCTAAGTTTTGGTTGAGCGTGCTCACCGAATTAAGCCAACGGGGCGTTGAAGATATCTTAATCGCGTGCGTAGATGGGCTGAAGGGATTTCCTGGTGCAATTAATACTGCTTACCCGCAAACTCATGTTCAATTGTGTATAGTGCATATGGTTCGAAACTCATTGAAATATGTCTCATGGAAAGATTATAAAGCCGTGACGGCCGATTTGAAGCTGATTTACCGCTCGTCGACAGAAGAAGAGGCGTTGCTGGAGTTGGAGCGATTTGCAGAGAAATGGGACAATCAATATCCTCAAATAGCAAAGTCATGGCGTGCGAATTGGGACAATTTAAACACGTTATTTAATTATCCGGAGGCAATACGAAAAGCCATTTATACAACGAATGCCATTGAGTCGCTCAACAG
>NZ_WTKZ01000139.1:0-633 GCF_011378805.1 Pseudoalteromonas sp. Z9A6 | reverse complement strand
TTTCAGAAGATGTGTCTCTGACATTTCCAGCAAATGTGGTTCTGGGATCTGCCAAATGCTCTGTTTCAGTCCTTGGGGACATAATGGGTCGTGCACTAAATAATCTTGATGGCTTGCTACAGATGCCATCTGGCTGTGGAGAACAAAATATGATAATTCTTGCTCCCAATATCTACATCCTGCAGTACCTGGAAGGCACTGCGCAGCTCACCCCAACCATCCGACAGACTGCCACTGGTTACCTTCAGAGCGGATACCAAGGACAGCTAAACTACAGGCACAGTGATGGTTCATACAGCACATTTGGCTACGATGCATCCAATACATGGTTGACCACCTTCGTCATGAGGTCTTTCGGCCTAGCAAGGCGTTTCATCTTCATTGATCCCAGTGTCCTCCAGAGTGCACAGGATTGGTTGATCAGCAAGCAGGGTTCAGATGGCTGTTTCATGCAAGAGGGAACCCTGTACCATATTGACATGAAGGGTGGTGTTGGTGATAATGTGACCATGACTGGCTACGTTGTTGCATCACTCCTTGAAATGGGCGTCCTTGTCACGGATCCGGTCATCACCAATGCTCTGTCTTGCTTGAGGCCTGTCGTTGGGAAGCTGGGAAACACTTACACGACGG
>NZ_WTKZ01000138.1:0-663 GCF_011378805.1 Pseudoalteromonas sp. Z9A6 | reverse complement strand
TTCATAAACAGGAGAATTAGTTTCGGTCCAGACTGGGTCTCATACATAAGCTCCTGGAGCGGACTTCGGAGCCGAGTACTTCACGGAATAACCACGACCGTCGCTCTTTGGGCACTGACAACAGAGAAGCGCCCCGCCGATGAGCTGCAGACCAGACGCGCCCCAGCCGATGAACAGAGACGCTCCCAGCTCGCGCTTCTGAGCCTCAGACAGAATGGGGTTGTAGAAGTCCCTGATGACGGTGTTCGCGCACCAGCAGACCGGGATCAGGCACAGAACGCCACCCACCAGGAAGAAGACGCCGGCCGCGACCCCCACTTTAGCCTTTGCGTCCCGTTCTTCAATGCAGTTGGTGCACTTGCCTCCAGCGACGGCCAGGAAAAGTCCCAAGAAGGTCACGAGGATTGAGATGATTACAAGCGCTCGAGCTGCCTGGAGATCTTGTGGCAGTGCCAGCATGGAGTCGTAGACCTTGCACTGCATCTGGCCCGTGCTCTGCTGCACGCAGTTCATCCAGAGGCCTTCCCAGAAGGTCTGCGCGGTCACGATGTTGGTGCCAATAAACGCCGTCACCTTCCACATGGGGAGCGCGCAGATAATGATGTCTCCCAACCAGCCGAGGACCGCGAGGACAGTGGCCAACATCTGAAGTCCAGCAGATGC
>NZ_WTKZ01000014.1:0-81915 GCF_011378805.1 Pseudoalteromonas sp. Z9A6 | reverse complement strand
GCTAGATATTTAGCAATTTAGGCTGACACAGAATTCTGAACGCCCTCTGATAATTAGCTAACAGGCCCCGAGTAAATATTAGTTCCGCTTTAAGCGGGGCTGCCATCAGTTTTTAGCCAATCTTTAGCCCAAGATATAAATTCGTCTTGTGGTTTAGGGCGACTAAATAAAAAACCTTGTATGGCTAGGTTTCTTCTATAGTGCCTTAAATAATCGAGCTCTTCTGGGCGTTCAACGCCTTCTGCCACTAAATCTAAATGATCTTTATTCGTAATATTAAATAACGAACTTACAACCACTTGAGAAAATAAATCTGTTTCTATATGGCTAATGAGTGAACGGTCTATTTTAATTTCAGTAAAAGGAAGGTTTCGAAGCTGGTTCATATTAGTAAAGCCAACGCCAAAGTCGTCTAGCGATATACCAAAGCCATGCATTCTTAATCTATTTAGTGTTTCTAATTGCATGAGGCTTGAGAGTGCATGTTGTTCTGTTATTTCTATAATTATATTACTAGGCGTGAGTTGGTTTAATTCTAAAATAAGTAATAATTTATTAGGGCAGTTTAGGTCATCGAGCTGGGTTGGCGATAAGTTAAAGGCCATTTTAAAATCATGACCTAGTTGTGCTGTCATATTTTTGAATTCGCTGGTGGCCTTTTCAAAAAGAGAAAATGTAATTTGATTAATTAAGTTGTGTTGTTCGGCAGTATTTATAAAACGGCAAGGTAAAATAATATTGTCGTCTTTACTTGATAAAATACGCGCTAACACTTCAACGCTTTCAATTTTATTGTTATCAGCGTTTATTTTTGGTTGATAATAAGGCGTTATTTCATCATTTTTTAATGCATCAATAAGCTCATCTTTTGAAATGGCTGGCTCTTTTAATAAAGTGTGGCTGTTTAATTGCGCCACTTTAGTAAGTAAACTACTAACCTGAGACAGTTGCACTGGCTTTGAAATATTACCAATGAGGTGCGCGTTATGTTGTTTCGCGAGATTGGCAGCTAAGCTAATAACTTTATGGTCCATTTCAGAAACAATTATTATACCGCCTTGATAATGTAACTCTCCTAAGTGGCGGATTAATTCCATGCCGTCCATTTCGGGCATATTGAGATCAGTAAAAATAGCATCAAAGTAGTTGATATCCTCTTTAACTTTTTCAAGCGCTTCTTTTGCATTCAGGCACGTAGTTATAGTGTTGGACATACCCAATTCGTTAAGTATAGCTTCCATAACGATCAAAATTGCTTTTGAATCGTCAACAACTAAAATATTAGGCACTATCTTCTTCACTGTTATCCCTTTCAATGTATCGCTTGGAGTTACTATAAAAGTAGTAGTGTTTTTTTATTTTGTCAGTATCAAATGCTTTTATTTTGAAAATAGTTACCTAGCACCTTCCCTCGTGTTTTTGAGCTGATTAGGTATACTAGCGCCATTATTTTAAACGGTCTTAATTATGATAAGAATAGATCTTACTTTAGCCGAGCAACCATTTTCGCTTATGCTGTATGGGCAAAAAATTGTGCAAGTGTTTCATGGACAACAAGCCATTACCTTTGATAACCCTCGTGAAAACTACTATCAGTTTACTCACGACAATAAAGTAATTGGTATTGATACTGGAACGGTGGAAGAGCAAAGCATTTCGCTTTTTGTAGATGATCAATTTGCAACACAACTTGCGCTACCAGCACCTACAAATGGCTCACCTAAAAAAGGCTTTTTAGGGCTAGCTGCATTAGGTTTTAAGCTTTTTAAAAGTGCTAAGGTAATTAAATTAGTGCTTGCAGGGGCTTCTGTTGCAGGCTATGCGTGGTTATTTAGTATTGAATTTGCACTAATGCTAATTGGTTGCTTAGTCGTACACGAGTACGGCCATGTGCGAGCAATGAAATACTTTGGCATAAAAACCAAAGGTATTTACTTAATCCCGTTTGTTGGTGGGCTTGCTGTAAGTGACGATAAAATAACGACTCGTTGGCAAGATGTCGTTATATCATTAATGGGGCCTGCGTTTGGTTTAATTACCTCGGTACTGGGTGTCGTTTTATATTACGCCACCGAGATGGAAATATTTGCAGGTGTTGCGGTGCTTAGTGCGTTATTAAATTTATTTAACTTGTTACCTATTTTGCCGCTTGATGGCGGGCATGTATTAAAAAGTATTAGCTTTTCAATGCGTTCATGGATTGGCCTAAGTGTATGTTTACTCGGTGTACTGTTTGGTTTATGGCTGAGCTACACATTTGGCTTAATGTTACTGGTATTCTTTTTGTTTGTAGGTGCGCTGGAAATTGTATTTGAATGGCGAGGCCGTCACTATTCACACTTAATGCCACTAGATAAATATGGCCAAGGCTTTTCAGCAGTTATGTATGCAATTGTAGTAGCGGGGCATGTAGCTGTAATGATGCACTTTGCCGATTCAGAAAATCCAATATTGAGCCTGCCGATGACTATTTTATCGAGCTAGTATTTATCGTTCTAGGTAAAAGTGGGCTGTAATATTTGTTACAGCCCGTTAAAAATTAATAAAAGCTCAATACCAGCGATATAAAAACCCCAGTTACAAACAACTGCACAACACAAAACCCCATAATATCTTTTGCTCTTAAGCCTGCGATAGCAAGGACGGGTAATGCCCAAAAAGGTTGAATTAGGTTAGTCCACGCATCACCCCACGCAACAGCCATTGCAACGCGAGATATATCGGCACCTAGCTCTTGTGCTGCAGGTATTACAATAGGTGCTTGTACAGCCCATTGGCCGCCGCCAGAGGGTACAAACATATTAACGAGTCCTGCACTTATAAAACTAAAAAATGGCAAGCTATCAGCATCTGCAACGGCAATAAAGCCACGTGATATCTGTTGTGCTAATCCGCTATCAACCATTACCGCCATAATGCCAGCATAAAAAGAAAATTGAATAACAATGCCAGCCCCGCTTGGAGTTGCTTGTTGCAGACTGTTAAGTAAATTATGGGGTGTTTGATGCAGCGTAATAGCTAAAAACAAAAATACGGCAATAACGCTATTAAGGTTTAAGTTTCCGCCAGCAATAAAAAAGTAATAACCTAAATATGCCAAACCTAATAAGCCAATTGTCATGCCGAGTAGTTTACTTTTTTCCAAATGTTGGGCAGGTCTGGTTATTGTTGTGGGCTTAGGTGTTGTCTCTTGTAAAAGAGCTGGGTCGATATATACGCTTTCTTGCTCGCTTGGCAGCATATAGCGATTAACGAGCGGCATAATAATGAATAAACCAACTAATATGGCTATATTAAAGCCCGCAAATAAAGTGTGCTCTGTACTAATAATACCAATGCTGGCCTCTGAAAAGTGACCATCGGTTGCAATAGTTAAAGGAATCGAACCCGCTAATCCGCCATGCCATACAACAAAGCCTGAGTAAGCGCTGGCTACTAATAATCGATAATCAACACGAGTATGTTTAGCAATTGCCTTGGCAAAAAGGGCACCAATAACTAAGCCAAATCCCCAATTTATCCAGCTCGCTAAAAGCGAAATAAGCGTGACTAATATAATTGCTTTAGGTGCGGTGCTTGCAAATGTTGCTAGCTTTTCTAATAACTTACTTATAGGTGGCGTACTTGCCAACATATAGCCTGTAATTAACACTAGTAGCATTTGCATAGCAAAACTTAATAAGTTCCAAAACCCACCTCCCCACGCTTGTAATACTTCAATGTTAGTTGCAGTTGTAAATAAGCTCGCACTGACAAGGGTAATTATTGTAAGTAAAATTACAAATATAAAAGGGTCGGGAAGATAACGCTCTACAATTTTAGTAAAAGGGCGGGCTATTTTATTAAGCATAAGCACAACTGTTTTGGTTATTATTTTAACGCTAATTAATCATGAAAAATCACCATTGGCAAACAGCATTTAGTCTAATATTTGCGGTTAAAAGCTTAAACATTGCTTAAAAGCATCGCTTACAGTAACGTACTGTTTATAGATAATTTACTAACGAAGACTTTGTATTATGCCGGTGATATTTAAAAGGCTAGCGTTACTTGTTCGCGCTCATATAGATCAGTTGAGTTGGCAAACAGTGGCATTAGCTATTTTGACTCATATGCTATTAACATGGAGCTTACTATTTATAGCGAATGAGAAAGCGTTAACCTCGCTTACTACCTTTTTTTACTATTACACAGTAACAACATCAACAGTGGGATATGGTGACTTTAGTCCAACTACTGATCTTGGTCGTTGGGTGGTTGCATTAATACAAATTCCATTTGGTTTAGCTTTATTTGGTGTTTTGCTAGGAAAAGCAGGACAAACTGTTACTTACTTAATTAGGCGCGCTATGACTGGTGATAAAAACTTTGCCCACAGTAACCACCATATTATTATTTTTGGTTGGCACGACACTCGTACAAAAAAGATGATTGATTACATTTTGGCAGATACGAAACGTACTGACCGTCGTATTTTACTCGCGGTAACAGAGCAAATGGATCATCCTTTTTTAGCTAACGAAAGCGTTGATTTTGCACGTTTAACGAGCTTCACTAATTTAGTTGAGCTAGAGCGGGTTGCTATTCGTAGTGCTGATAAGGTGATTATTGATGGTCAAGATGACGATCAGACATTTACAACAGCCCTGCGCATTAGTCGCTTAGTAAAAGATGATTGTCATATAAGTGCTCACTTTTTGGATGAAACCAAAGTTGAGATGATGTTAGAGCATTGCCAAAATGTAGAGTGTAGTAGTGCAAAATCAGCTGAGATACTCGTACGCTCAATGCAAGATCCAGGTTCGAGCCGTGTGCAAGAGGAGCTGCTATCTACTTTGCACGGCGATACACAATTTAGTTTGAAAATACCAAACGGATGCAAAGATATGGAGTTTGGTACTTTGTTTCATCATTTTAAGCTTGAGCATGATGCCATACTGTTGGGTGTTGCTCATAATTTAAGTGCGCAAAATATGGATTTAAATCCACAATTAGATTACAAAGTAAGTGAAGGCGATATTCTGCACTATATATCGGTGGATCGAGTATTAAGTAGTGAAGTAGACTGGTCGAGCCTAGAAAAATAATGAATGAAGTTGTATTTTTAATTGTTGTTTTAAGTGCTTATATATTACCTGTCGTTATTGTACTCAACAGTAAGCGTACACAGGGTCATGAAAAGAATGGCTGGCTAATGGGAATAATTATATTTTCTTGGTTAGGGTTAATGATGTACTTTGCCATTGTGCCCAAGTATGGGCACAAAAAGAAAAAGGCCAAATAGAGTAGTTGGCCTTTACAGTCGCTTTTACTGGCGTAATTACTCTTCTAGTTGCTTAATTTTATGCTCAATTAAAGGATCGTCAGGTACAAGTTGTTGAGCAACTTCTAATAACTGAATGGCATCATTAGGATGCTCATCTTGATGCTTAAGAGCAACGTCTATTAATGGCTGAATATCAATTTTTGCCTGATGTTCCTGTACGTGAACTTCTTTTTCATCAATCAAAATATTATGAGCTTTGCTCAATAGTGTTTGACGGTGAGCTGAGTTTACATTCGCTTTATTGAGGCTTTTGTAATAATCCTCTTTAAAGCGTAAGGTTTTAGTTTGCAGACGAAATTGCGCAATATCAATTTGCTGGTGCTGAATAAAATCGACGGCTACTTGCTTATAAAATCCAAACTTATTCAAATATGTGGCATGTGTGCCATGTCCCATACCAAATACCCGTAAGTGAGTTAGCTGCTTATAGCGCTTAGCATGCATTCGGTCTATACGAT
This sequence comes from Pseudoalteromonas sp. Z9A6, assembly GCF_011378805.1. Classification (NCBI taxonomy): domain Bacteria; kingdom Pseudomonadati; phylum Pseudomonadota; class Gammaproteobacteria; order Alteromonadales; family Pseudoalteromonadaceae; genus Pseudoalteromonas; species Pseudoalteromonas sp. Z9A6. Next base: position 76,131 of record NZ_WTKZ01000014.1, on the reverse strand, counting down.
TAGTTGGGTCGTAAATAATATAGCCTTGGGCATCTCCTAAATCTAGATCGTGATAATCTTGCTGCCAATCAAACTGCTGAGCTATATCGGTACTAGAGCGGTCATCCCACGGCACTAACTCTTTATTTTTAGTACTTACCGGATGGAAGAACAATACTTGGTTTAGTTTTAATAATTTAGCAAAAGCGCCAACAGCAAATCCACCACGACTTAGACCGTAACCTAATCGGCAATTAAACGGCGTAAGTAATGTTGATAATTGCTCGAGAAAAAAGATTAAATTTCGATTACGAAACCAATTACTCTTACCTAAGTGCTGAAAAGCGATAACATTTACGTTTTGTTTTTGAGCTAGGTGATAACCCCAAGGTGCAAAATCAGAATTGAGATCTTGTTCTTGCACATTAGTACCAGCAGGAGAAAAAGTAAAAAGCAGGGGCTTATTCACGTCAACAAAATCATACTTAACAAATACATCGCCGAGTAAATCACTACCCGTCATGGGTAATCGAGTTTGTTGCTCATTGCGCGGGAGAGTTAACCATTCATCTAACCAATACAGTAATTTCATTAATCCTCCAGCTATAAGTCGGCGCGGATCATATCAAACTCAATGAAATTAGGTCAAACCGAGAGGGTGTTACTGCGCCATTTTGATTATTTCATCCCAGTCATTTTTAGTAACAGGCATTATTGATAGACGTCCGCCCTTTTTAAGTGCGATTTCAGTAATATTGTCATTGGCTTTTATATCTTTAAGGCTAATTAATTTTTTTAAATGGCTTTGGTAAGTAACCTCAACAACAACCCAGCGTGGTTTGTCGCTGGTGGCTTTTGCATCGTAATAGTCGCTACTTAAATCAAACTGAGTAGGGTCAGGGTAGGCATCGTGTGTCACTTCGGCAATACCCGCTACACCTACGTGTTTACAGCTTGAATGGTAAATCATCACTGAATCACCGAGCTTAACGCCATCACGCATGAAGTTTCGCGCTTGGTAATTACGCACGCCTTCCCAAAGAGTCGTTTGTTTTGGTGCGTTTTTTAAATCATCTAATGAAAACGCATCGGGTTCAGTTTTAAATAGCCAGTAAGCCATAACAGTATTCCTAACAAATATTTACTTCCCACTATTGTATAGTATCATTTGGATACTAGGGTAATGAGGAAGAAGTAATGAGCCAAGTATTAGATGATTTATTGTCGTTGTTAACACTTGAAGAAATTGAGCAAGGTTTATATCGAGGACAAAGCCAAGATTTAGGCTTTGGTGCTGTATTTGGCGGTCAAGTTATGGGGCAGGCGCTTTCTGCTGCCAAAGAAACCCTACCTGAGGGGCGTATAGTTCACTCATTACATTCTTACTTTTTACGCCCAGGCGATCCAGCTAAACCGATTGTTTATGATGTAGAAACTATTCGCGATGGAAAGAGCTTTAGTACTCGCCGAGTAAAAGCGATTCAGTACGGTAAGCCAATTTTTTATATGACAGCGTCGTTTCAGGGTGAAGAAAATGGTTTGTCGCATCAAGCAACAATGCCTGATGTACCCGCACCTGAAGAGTTACGCTCATCACTTGAGTTTTATCAAGATAACGCTTCTCATATCCCTGAAGTCATCCGTAATAAGTTTACGCGTGAAATGCCAATTGAAATGCGACCAGTAACTTTTCATAACCCGTTTAAACCAGAAGTTATGGAGCCGGTAAAGCATATTTGGTTTAAAGCTAATGGTGAAATGCCAGACGATCAGCGCATCCACAATTACTTATTAGCATACGCCTCTGATTTTGAGTTTTTACCAACAGCATTGCAGCCTCATGGTGTATCGTTTATGCAGCCAAATATGCAAGTAGCTACTATTGATCATGCAATGTGGTTTCATCGGCCATTTAGAATGGATGATTGGATTTTGTATTCAATTGACAGTCCAAGTGCGAGTAATGGGTGTGGTTTGGTACGGGGGCAGTTTTTTGATCGCCAAGGCAACTTGGTTGCCTCAACAATGCAAGAAGGGGTTATGCGTCAGCGCTAACCCCCCTTCTATAGATATATTACTAGTTACACTGATCTTGTACTATATCGCTGATTGACTGCCAGACGCGTGCTGGCAGTAATGTTTTAAGGTGTGCGTAGGTTTCGCAAAGTTGTGTACTGCCTACTAAGCCTTTATCACCCTCTGTTATTAACGACTCGCCACGTAAGTTTTCGATAAAACTAACAAGTACTTTTTTATCAAAAAACTCAGGTGTTTTAATGCCATGCAGTGTGCCTAAACGCTGTGCAAGCACTTGGCTCTCTCTTTCAAGCTCTGCTTTTTCAATGCCATCACTTGTTTGAATAAAACCAATCACAATAGCGTAACGTTGTAGAGTAAAACTAAGTGCTCGTCCAAGCATTTCTAGCTTAGCTAAGCAGTCATTACTGTTCGTTATATGAATGTTATCGCCATCAAACTCAATTAAATTTTGATCAGCAAAGTTAGCTAAAATACGCGTTATATAGTTTTCATCAAGAGGCTGTAAATACCACTCTTTAGCAAATAGCGGATAAAATGTTTTTACAAGTTGCTGGCATTGAGCAATCGTAGTGCTGTGTTGTTTAAATAGATGTAGTGCAATTAAGCTTGGTACTGCAAACAAGTGCAAAATATTGTTTCGGTAGTAATTAAACAGTACTTTTTCTTTATCGCTAATAGTAATAATTTCGCCAAATTCATCACTGATAACTTCAAACTTATTCAGCTTTAATGCATGCGTTAGTAATTGCTCTGGTGTTTCGTCTGGTGTAGTTACTTTATTACTGTAGCTGGCATCACGCTGTAAGCGCAGATAAAAATCAAGCTGTGCTAATAGCTTTGGTTTACTCAATGCTTGCTTATCATTAACCAGCAATATCATCGCTAGTAAGTTAACCGCATTAAGCGCCGCTGCATTATTAATTTTAACCATTACTTGGTCGGCAAGTTTAGTTACTTGTGGTGCTAACCATTGTGGCTTTTGCACGTCAGTTGGGTGTATTGAATCACGCCAATCAGGTTGGTTATCGTTTAAGTATTGGTTAATAGAGATTGGGTCGCCAAAGTTTAAATTACCACGACCGTAGTTTTTAAGGTTTTTGATTGCCTTAAAAATACCAAATATAGATTCGCCTTTTTTATCTTTACCATCTAGCTCTTTAAGGTAGGTGTTAATTTCCATGACGTGCTCGTAGCCAATGTACACAGGAACAATAGATATTGGTCTGTCTATTCCGCGTAGCATTGCTTGTAATGTCATAGATAGCATGCCCGTTTTAGGTGGCAGTAAGCGTCCAGTTCGGCTTCGACCGCCCTCCGTGTAAAACTTAACAGAGTAACCTTTAATAAACAGTTGGCTTAAATACTCTTTGAATATGGCAGAATAAAGTTTATTACCTGCAAACGAACGGCGAATAAAAAACGCACCAGAGCGTCTAAATATGCCTCCGGCAGGGAAAAAGTTAAGATTTATACCTGCAGCTATATGCGGAGGTACTAAACCTAAATGATAAATAGAGTAAGTAAGCAGTAAGTAATCCATATGGCTGCGATGACAAGGCATATAAATTATTTCATGCCCTTTATCTGTTAGTTCATGAATTTGTTCGGCGTGTTTAATATCAATACCATTATAAAGCTTATTCCATAACCAAGTTAAAAACCTTTCGGCCACACGTATCATTGCTTCAGAGTAATTAGCGGCTATTTCATCAAGTAGCTTAAGTGCATTTTGACGAGCTTCTGTTTGGCTAATGTTTTTAGCGTTAGCTTCATCTTGAATTGCTTTTTTTATAGTAGGTGACGCTAATAATGAATTAAACAATTGCTCACGAGATGGCATTTTAGGGCCTGTAGCAGCTAGCTTTTGGCGCTTAAAGTGAACACGCGCTACGCGTAATAATTTATGAGGTAACTCACTTACATCGGCTTTTTCATTGACTAAAAGTGATAAGTCGAGTGGTTGGCTAAAGCGAATAAAGTTATCGCGCCCTGAAAATAACACCACAAAAAACTTTCTAAACCAGCTTGGAGTAAGAGAGTGTGTAATTAAAGTACGTAGTCCTGGCTTTTCTTTACCTGGATCGCGCCCCCATAAAATAGTAACAGGCACCACTTGTACGTTTTGCTGACCGCTTTTTATTAAGTACTCAATAATTTGCTTGCCTTGAGCTAAAGCATTTGTTGGTTTTGCTTTATCACCAAATAACGGTGGAGGATTTTTAATACCAATAAAACGGTCTAAATTTTGGGTCCCTAGCACTTGCTCTTCTGTTGGGCTTGGTAGGCCATTCTTTTTACAAACATGCGCCAGCGCGGCTAAATCAAAACGTGAATTTAAACGCACTATATAAAATGTAGGGTACTCAGGGTTTAGCTCATACTGTTTAATAGGATTTTCTGGCAGCACTTTGCTTTTCACAAATAAGCGGCTAAATCCAGCAGACATAACATTTAAACAATAATTAAAAATACGCATCGACTCACCATATTGAGAGTATTAAGGGCAAAATTAGCGCAACAGGATACCATAATATCTAAAAATCCCTTAGTTTGCGCAATTAAGATGTTTAGTTGTTTGTTGACTAGCATCAAAAGCATTAGTTCAAGTATAGCTATTGAACATGTATGGACGCATATTTAATCAAATTAGTATTCATTACATTGTTTCTAAATAGTTGTTGCATTTATCACCAATACCTCTATAATACGCAGGCTTTCAAAATTCCTCTGGGAATTAGAAAGGATAAATTAAGCTTGGATTTCAAGCTAATAAACAGGAGTTCCGATTTGGAACTCAACGTAGATATAATCAAACAGCCGGCATCTTAAGTTTTAAGATTGTTTCGGTCGTTTTTTTATGCTCTTTTATATGCTCTTTATATTGAGGTTAAGAATGTCAAATCAACGCATTCGTATTCGCCTAAAAGCTTTTGACCACCGTTTGATTGACCAATCAACGGCAGAAATCGTGGAAACTGCGAAACGCACTGGCGCACAAGTACGTGGTCCAATCCCACTACCTACACGCTTTGAACGTTTTACTGTACTAACTTCACCGCACGTTAATAAAGATGCGCGTGATCAGTACGAGATCCGCACCCATAAACGTCTGATAGACATCGTAGAACCAACTGACAAGACTGTAGACGCGCTTATGCGTTTAGATCTTGCTGCTGGTGTTGATGTTCAAATCAGCCTGGGTTAATCGAAAGATTAGAGAGGTTTTAGGAAAATGGCATTAGGTCTAGTCGGTCGTAAAGTGGGTATGACACGAATCTTCACTGAAGATGGTGTATCTATCCCTGTGACAGTTATTGAAGCGACACCTAACCGCATTGCTCAGATCAAATCTGACGCAACAGACGGTTATAACGCGCTTCAAGTAACCGCAGGCACTAAAAAAGCAAGTCGTGTAAACAAAGCTAAAGCGGGTCATTTCGCTAAAGCTGGTGTTGAAGCGGGTCGCGGTCTGTGGGAATTCCGCCTTAACGGTGGTGAAGGCGATTTTGAAGTAGGCGCTGAGCTTACTGTTGAATTATTCAACGAAATCAACAAGGTTGACGTAACCGGTACTTCTAAAGGTAAAGGTTTCCAAGGTGGTGTTAAGCGCTGGAATTTCAGCATGCAAGACGCTACACATGGTAACTCTCTATCTCACCGTGCTCCTGGTTCAATCGGTCAAAACCAATCACCTGGTAAGGTGTTTAAAGGTAAGAAAATGGCCGGTCATATGGGTGCTGAGCGTGTAACGACTCAAAACTTAGAACTAGTTCGCGTTGACGCTGAGCGTAATTTGCTTTTAGTTAAGGGTGCAGTACCTGGAGCTATTGGCGGTGACGTTATCGTTAAACCAGCTGTTAAAGCATAAGTCCTGGAGATTTAGTGATGGAATTAGCAATTAAAGACGCTTCTGGCGGTCTTGAAGTTTCTGAAGCTACTTTTGGACGTGAGTTTAACGAAGCATTAGTACACCAAGTAGTTGTTGCATACGCAGCAGGTGCTCGTCAAGGTACTCGTGCTCAGAAGACACGTTCTGAAGTAAGCGGTGGTGGTAAAAAACCATGGGCTCAAAAAGGTACTGGCCGTGCACGTGCCGGTACAATCCGTAGCCCAATTTGGCGTTCAGGTGGCGTTAGCTTTGCAGCTAAACCACAAGACCACAGCCAAAAAGTAAACCGTAAAATGTACCGTGGTGCGATTAAAAGCATCTTATCTGAATTAGTTCGTCAAGAGCGTTTAATCGTTGTTGAAAGTTTTGCTCTAGCAGCACCAAAAACTAAAGAACTAGTTGCTAAGCTTAAAGAACTTGAGCTTAAAGATGTTCTTATCGTGACTGAAGAAGTTGATGAAAATCTTTTCTTATCGGCACGTAACCTTTATAAGGTTGACACACGTGATGTAGCTGGTATCGATCCTGTAAGCTTAATTGCTTTCGATAAGGTACTTATTACAGCCGCTGCTGTTAAGCAACTTGAGGAGGCGCTAGCATGATTCGCGAAGAACGTCTTTTAAAAGTGATCCTTGCTCCACATATCTCTGAAAAAAGCACAATTGCTGCTGAAGAAAACAATACTATTGTTTTTAAAGTAGTAAATGACGCAACTAAAGCTGAAATTAAAGTAGCAGTTGAGAAGCTTTTTGAAGTAGAAGTAACGGGTGTTCGCACACTTAACGTTAAGGGTAAAACAAAACGTACTGGCGCACGTTTCGGTCGTCGTAGCGACTGGAAAAAAGCTTACGTTACTCTTAAAGAAGGCAGCGAGCTAGACTTTGTCGGCGGCGCCGAGTAATAAGGGGATAGAATTATGGCACTTCAAAAGTGTAAGCCTACTTCTGCGGGCCGTCGTCACCTAGTTAAAGTGGTTAACTCTGATCTACATAAGGGTAAGCCATACGCACCACTTTTAGAGAAAAACTCTAAATCAGGTGGTCGTAATAACAATGGTCGTATTACGGTTCGTCATATCGGTGGTGGTCATAAACAACATTACCGTTTAATCGATTTTAAACGTACTAAAGATGGCATTCCAGCCACTGTTGAACGTTTAGAATACGATCCAAATCGTAGCGCAAACATCGCTCTTGTATTATATGCAGACGGTGAGCGTCGTTACATTATCGCACCAAAAGGCTTAAAAGCTGGCGATGCAATCCAGTCTGGTGTTGATGCACCAATCAAACCTGGTAATGCATTACCAATGCGTAATATGCCTGTAGGTTCGACTGTTCACAACGTAGAATTAAAACCAGGTAAAGGTGCTCAAATCGCACGTTCTGCTGGTGCATACGTTCAAATCCTTGCTCGTGATGGTCAGTATGTAACATTACGTCTTCGTTCAGGCGAAGTTCGTAAAGTTGAATCTGATTGTCGTGCGACTCTAGGTGAAGTAGGCAATGCAGAGCATATGCTTCGTTCACTTGGTAAAGCAGGTGCAAATCGCTGGCGTGGTATTCGTCCGACAGTTCGTGGTGTTGCCATGAACCCGGTAGATCACCCACACGGTGGTGGTGAAGGTCGTACATCTGGTGGTCGTCATCCTGTGTCTCCATGGGGTAAGCCGACTAAAGGTGCGAAGACGCGTAAGAACAAGCGTACGGATAAATTTATAGTACGTCGTCGTACTAAGTAATATTGAGGAATAGCCATGCCACGCTCTCTCAAGAAGGGTCCTTTTATAGACCTACACTTGCTGAAGAAGGTAGAGAAAGCTTTGGAAAGCGGTGAGAAAAAGCCAATTAAAACTTGGAGCCGTCGTTCAATGATCATACCTAACATGATCGGATTGACCATTGCTGTCCATAATGGTCGCCAGCACGTACCAGTTTTCGTTTCTGACGAAATGATCGGTCACAAACTAGGTGAATTTGCACCAACTCGCACTTACCGTGGCCATGCTGCGGATAAGAAAGCGAAGAAACGATAAGAGGGGAAGATAAATGCAAGCATTAGCTAAACATAAATTCGCCTCTGGTTCGGCGCAAAAAGCACGTCTAGTTGCAGATCAGATCCGCGGGTTACCTGTAGATCGCGCACTAGAAATCCTGGCGTACAGCCCTAAGAAAGCGGCTGTATTAGTTAAGAAAGTACTTGAGTCTGCTATTGCTAACGCAGAGCATAACGAAGGTGCTGACATTGATGAGCTTCGTATAACAACGATCTTTGTGGACGATGGTCCTACAATGAAACGTATTATGCCTCGTGCTAAAGGACGCGCAGATCGCATCCTTAAGCGTACAAGCCATATCACTGTTATGGTTTCAGATAGCTAGGAGTATAAGTAATGGGACAAAAAGTTCATCCTACTGGTATTCGCCTAGGTATATCTAAACCTTGGGTTTCTACCTGGTACGCGAGTTCAAAAGATTTCTCTGCACAGCTTTTTGGCGATCACAAAGTTCGTACATTCCTTACTAAGGAATTAAAAACGGCTTCTGTGTCTAAAATCGTTATTGAGCGTCCAGCAAAATCAATCCGAGTAACAATTCACACGGCTCGTCCGGGTGTTGTTATCGGTAAAAAAGGCGAAGACGTAGAAAAATTACGTCAAGCGGTAACTAAAATCGCTGGTGTACCTGCTCAGATTAATATCTCTGAAGTACGTAAACCAGAACTAGATGCACAACTAGTAGCAGACGGCATTGCCTCTCAACTAGAACGTCGTGTTATGTTCCGTCGCGCTATGAAGCGTTCGGTACAAAATGCAATGCGCATCGGTTCTAAAGGGATTAAAGTTGAAGTTAGCGGTCGTCTTGGCGGCGCTGAAATCGCACGTTCAGAATGGTATCGTGAAGGTCGTGTACCTCTACATACTCTTCGTGCTGATATCGATTACGCAACTTCTGAAGCCTTAACCACTTATGGTATCATTGGTGTTAAAGTTTGGATCTTCAAAGGCGAAGTTATTGGTGGTTTACCACTAGTACAAGAGCAAGAGAAGCCAGCTAAACGCGCACCAAAGAAAGCCAAGAAAAGTGCTAAGTAGAGGTAGCGAGTAATGTTACAGCCAAAACGTACAAAATTCCGTAAAATGCACAAAGGCCGCAACCGCGGTTTAGCGCAAAACGGTAACAAAGTAAGCTTCGGTACTTTCGGATTGAAAGCAACTGGCCGTGGCCGTATGACTGCTCGTCAAATCGAAGCAGCTCGTCGTGCTATGACGCGTCACGTGAAACGTCAAGGTAAAATCTGGATTCGTGTCTTCCCTGACAAACCGATTACAGAAAAACCTCTTGAAGTTCGTATGGGTAAAGGTAAAGGTTCTGTTGAATATTGGGTTGCTGAAATTCAGCCTGGTAAAGTACTTTACGAAATGGAAGGTGTTTCAGAAGAGCTTGCTCGTGAAGCGTTTGACCTTGCTGCTCGTAAACTGCCATTCAAAACAACTTTCGTAACTCGGACGGTAATGTGATGAAAGCTAGCGAACTAAAAGATAAAAGCGTAGAAGAGCTTAATGCTGAACTTCTAGGACTACTTCGTGAGCAATTTAATATGCGCATGCAAGCTAGCACTGGTCAGTTAGCTCAGACACACACGCTAAGAACAGTACGCCGCGATATCGCGCGTGTAAAAACAGTTATTAACCAGAAGGCAGGTCAATAATGAGCGATAAAATTCGTACTCTTCAAGGCCGTGTAATCAGCGACAAGATGGAAAAATCTTTCACTATCGCTATCGCACGTTATGTGAAGCACCCAATCTATGGGAAATTCATTAAACGTACGACTAAGTTACACGTACATGACGAAAATAACACAGCAAAAGCGGGTGACGTAGTTACTATCCGTGAATGCGCACCAATTTCTAAGAATAAATCTTGGACTTTAGTAGACGTTATTTCTAGTCCAAAACAAGCTTAATTTTTTAATTAAGTTAGTTTTGTAAAAAAGCCCTGGCATTAGCCGGGGCTTTTTGTTTTCTGGAACTGCCTTATCCTGAAACGTGTTTATACATTTAGGACTTATACCAATCCGCAATAATACTTAATCATTTTGCGGGGCTAAACGTGTCGCTACCTGCTTTAAAAAATGCTCATTTAGAACAACTAAATAGCGAATTTCTGCCTACCTATCAACACGTTTTTCCAGCCTCAAAATAGATCACTTAATTAAGCGAATTGGTATTATTTTATGAAAACTATTAAAACTAAAGACGTTAAGTTAGTTGGTATTATCTTTTTATCAGAAATACAAAAGCATGCAGGGTAGTTTTCTGGTTTGTGTCATCAACTCCGTTGTTGTTATATATTTTTGGTGTCAGAACTAGTGGGTGAATCACAAAAGTTTGATTATAAGCTTACATATCTCAGTAACTTTAATACTTGCTATAGGCATCTCAGCCGTTGTGCTGCTTTTCTCTTACTTTATTTCAATGTTACAGTTTTAAGGTATCGAAAATAGATATTCAAATATAACTTTAATCATTCGCTTGTGTGGTTTTTTTATGTTTAAAACCTCAATTTATCGCCTAAAATGAATATTCTGGTATGATTAGCAAATATGCGCTTTTGAATGAATTTTTGAGGTAATAATGACGCGTAGTTTTGAATTTCATTTAACTGATGAGATTGCCACGGTTGCAATGGGTAATCGCGTTGCTGATATTATAGAGCAAGGTGCGGTTATTTATTTACATGGTGATTTAGGTGCTGGTAAAACAACGTTTACACGAGGTGTAGTGCAAGGCTTTGGCCATACAGGTAAGGTTAAAAGCCCGACCTATACACTAGTAGAACCTTATGAGCTTGAGCGTGCAAATGTTTATCATTTTGACTTATACCGCTTAGGTGATCCTGAAGAACTCGAATACATGGGAATACGCGATTATTTCTCAGCAGACGCAATTTGTGTTGTTGAATGGCCTGAAAAGGGTGGTGAATTTATTCCTGTGCCTGATTTAGATATTACTCTAAGCTATGTGGGTAACGAACGTAAAATTGTTATAAATAGTGCGAGTGAGCGCGGTATAGCAATTGTCGAAAAACTAAATAATCAATAATAATATAGTTAAGGCAGTAATTATCCAATGAGCCGAGGTGTAGTTAAACTTTTTATTTATCTTATGGTTATCACCATAAGCTTGCCGCTATGGGCTAAAAACACAATCAATAGTGTGCGTGTATGGCCGTCTCCAGATAGTACGCGCGTGGTATTTGATTTAAATGATAAGCCCGACTTTAGCTATTTCATGCTTAAAAACCCTAGCCGCCTAGTGATTGATTTAGAAAATACTAGCGAGTTAAAAACATTGCCAGGTGTGCCCCCGAAACATCAAATAGTAAGCAAATTACGTTACTCAAAACCTAAAAATAAACAAAGCGTACGTTTAGTATTTGAATTAAGTGCGCCAATAAAGCCAGTGGTATTTGCCCTCGCACCTACAGGCCCTTATAAAAATAGACTTGTTGTTGATTTATACAATAAAAGCCAAGCTACTACAGTTGTTTCTCCTGCTCAAACAGCCGCTAAAAACCGTCAACTAAGCCAAGAGCGCGACATTGTTATTGCGATTGATGCGGGGCATGGTGGCGAAGATCCTGGTTCAATTGGGCCATCAGGCACCTACGAAAAAACAGTTACACTGCAAATTGCGAAGCGTTTAGAGCGCATGATTGATAGCGAACGTGGCATGATTTCGCGCATGGTACGAAGCGGTGACTATTTTGTAAAATTAAATACCCGTACTAATCGAGCCCGTGAAAAAAAGGCAGATTTTTTTGTTTCTATTCATGCTGATGCATTTACAAGCCCTGGGCCAAATGGTGCCTCTGTGTGGGTTTTATCATTAAGACGTGCTAATTCAGAAATAGGTAAATGGATAGAAGATAAAGAAAAACACTCCGAGCTTTTAGGTGGCGCTGCTGATGTAATGAAAGATGCCGCCAATGAAAAATATCTAGCACAAGCGTTGCTTGATATGTCAATGGACCACTCTATGAAAACTGGCTTAAATGTAGCTGACGAAGTGGTTAAAGAGCTTCGTAAGGTTGCCAAACTGCATAAAAAAGATCCCCAGCATGCGAGCCTTGCAGTACTAAAATCACCAGATATTCCATCTATTTTGGTAGAAACGGGGTTTATATCTAACCCGCGAGAAGAAAAGCTACTTAAAAGCCCTAATCATCAAGAGCGTTTAGCTAAAGCGATATTTACTTCAATTAAAAATTATTATTTGAAAAATCCGCCGGATGATTCTTTATTTGCTAAATTAAAGTCGCAATATCCAACAAAGCATAAAGTACGCCCTGGTGAATCTTTAAGTATGTTAGCGAGTCGCTATGGCGTTACAGTCAATAAATTAAAACAAGTTAACAAGCTTAGTTCTAATACCTTATTTATTGGGCAAGAGCTCGATATACCTCAAAGTTAGTCATTATTATTAGCGCAATGTTTGCTAGGAAGTCTCATGAATATTGAAATATTACCCGCGCGTTTAGCCAACCAAATTGCCGCAGGCGAAGTGGTTGAGCGCCCAGCGTCGGTAGTAAAAGAGCTTGTTGAAAATAGCTTAGATGCTGGCGCAACGCGTATTCAAATTGATATTGAGCGCGGCGGCCACAAACTTATTCGTATTCGTGATAATGGCGCAGGAATAAGTAAAGATGAGCTAACGCTCGCACTTTCTCGCCACGCGACAAGTAAATTAAAATCACTTGATGACCTTGAAAACATTTGCTCACTTGGCTTTAGAGGGGAAGCACTTGCGTCAATTAGTTCTGTGTCGCGTTTAACGCTGAGCTCAAAACCAAAAGAGCAAGAAGCAGCTTGGCAAGCTTTTGCAGAAGGCCGCGACATGGCCGTTAAAGTAAAACCTGTAGCGCATCCCGATGGCACAACCATTGAAGTAAAAGATTTATTTTTTAATACTCCAGCACGTCGTAAATTTTTACGCACCGAAAAAACTGAATTTAGCCATATTGATGAGTTGATAAAGCGTATTGCGCTTAGTCGCTTTGATGTCTCTATTACACTAACTCACAACGAAAAAGTAGTAAGGCAGTATCGTGCCAAAACTGATCCCTCTCAGGCTATAACACGCGTAGCACAAGTTGCAGGTAAGGCCTTTGCTGAGCAAGGTTTGCATATTCAATCAGGAGAGGCTGGCCTACAGCTGCATGGTTGGGTGCTACCTGTAGGCTCAGCGAATACGACTCAGTACACTTATGTGAATAATCGCATGATGCGCGATAAGCTTATTTTGCATGCTATACGCCAGGCATTTGAAGAAGTAAGTGGAACACAAGAATTACCCGGTTTTGTCATTTATATTGATATTGACCCTCGGCAGGTTGATGTAAATGTTCACCCTGCTAAGCATGAAGTGCGTTTTCATCAAGGGCGGTTAATTCATGATTTTATATTGCAAGCTATTAAGCAGGTAGTAGTGCCATTGCAAGGCGAATTCACTAACGAATCAGCGAGCACAGAAGCAGAGTTCACGCCAGCGTTCATTGAGTCAACGCATAGCAGTGCTAATAATATAGAAAGCGAAGGAGTGTTTGATTACCCTAAATCGCAATTACAGCCTTCTTACTCTGGAAGTGCTGGTAGCTCAAGTTCGTCCTCAGGTACTAGAAGTGTTGGCGGTACATACCGTGCTACACCAAGCACGAGCCATCATGACGTAAATGCGTTTTATCAAGGAGTGAGTGAGCAACACGCCGCACATTTTGATAATGCAGCCAATATATCTGCTGCACAACACCAGTCAGTATCTGTTGATAATGTCTTAAAAGCTGTTTCTATTATAAGTGTTAGTGAAGGAGTGTGTGTCTTTAGTGAAGAGCAGCAATTGTATTGCTCACATTTTAAATATGCATTAGTTGATGATTGGCATAATCAAATTAAAGAGTTCGGAAGTTTAGAAGGGAAAGCCCTTTTGTTACCAGTGCGAGTAAACTTAGAAAAAGAAGATTGCTTACTTATAGAATCCCAGCAATCGTGGTTTACCTTACTTGGTTTTGAACTTGTAATAGAAAAACAATTTGTAATGGTTAAAAAATTGCCAGCGTGTTTATATTTACTTGACGTAAGTGCAGCGGTAGGTGAGCTACTTGATGCGTGTAAAGCAAAACTTGAAAATATAGAAAATTGGTTAGAATGGCAAATGAAATGCGTGCCGACCCGATTTTATTTAAGCAATGTATTTTTAGCGCAACAAATGCGCTTACAAAATAATCCACAAACTATTGAACGCTTGCGTAAAAAAGCAGTTAAAATAGAGCTAAATCACTATTTAACGCAATTAGATTAAGGTATCAGTGTTGAGTAATTTACCAGTTATATTTTTAATGGGTCCAACTGCAGCAGGTAAAACAGCATTGGCAATCTCGCTGTGCGAGCATTTAAATACAGAAATAATCAGCGTAGATTCAGCGCTAGTGTATAAAGGTATGGACATTGGTACAGCAAAACCTGATGCCGAAGAATTAGCCAAAGCTCCGCATCATTTAATTGATCTACTTGACCCGAGTGAAACGTATTCAGTTGCAGATTTTAGGCGCGATGCAGTGCAAAAAATTGACGAATTTCACAGACAAGGTAAAGTGCCTGTATTGGTTGGAGGTACAATGCTGTACTTCAAATCTTTAATTGATGGTTTATCGCCATTACCTGAAGCAGATACAGAGATAAGAGCAGAGTTAGAAGCGCAAGCGAAAGAATTTGGCTGGCCTCATTTATATAAAGAATTAGTTAAAGTTGACCCAAAAGCAGCCGAAAAAATAAGTGAAAATGATTCACAAAGAATTAATCGGGCTTTAGAGGTTTACAGGTTAACTGGTAAGGCCATGACTGAGTTGCAAATGCAAAAACAGCCGGCTTTACCTTATACTTTTCATCAATTTGCGATTGCACCGCAAGAACGCAGTGAATTACACCGCCGAATTGAAGAAAGGTTTAAAATAATGATTGATCAGGGGTTTGAAAATGAAGTTTCGACCCTATATCTACGTAAGGATTTACACCCCAATATGCCTTCTATTCGTTGTGTTGGTTATAGACAAATGTGGGATTACCTTGCGGGTGAAACAAACCATGATGAAATGGTTTTTCGTGGCATCGCAGCAACACGTCAGCTGGCAAAACGGCAGTTAACGTGGCTTCGTAGTTGGCCTGATGTTACTTGGTTAACAACAGGCGACGAAGAAAACTTGCATCGTGTAGTAAGTTCGCTAAGCTAGTAGTAGTTGAATATTGTTTTTTATCAAATAAGTTCAGCCACTTAATTATAATAACACCTAGAACGAAGGAACAATAACATGGCAAAAGGCCAATCGTTACAAGACCCATTTTTGAATGCACTACGACGTGAGCGCATTCCAGTATCAATCTTTTTAGTAAATGGCATAAAATTACAAGGCAAAATTCAGTCATTTGACCAATTTGTTATTTTACTAGAGAACACCGTAAATCAAATGGTTTACAAGCATGCAATTTCTACAGTTGTCCCTGCTCGCGCAGTTAACTTCCAAGCAGTTCAAGGGAGTGAAGACACTGAAGAGGCAGAAGCTGGAAACTTTTAATTAGGAGCATAATGTTTGTTTGACCGCTATGAATCCGGCGAACAGGCAATTTTAGTTCATATCGACTTACCTAAAGAAGGAGATCGTGAAGATCTTCATGAATTAGAAATGTTGGTATCTTCTGCTGGTGTTAGTAGTTTGGCGGTTGTGCAAGGCAGCCGTCAAGCACCACATCCGAAACTATTCGTCGGTACCGGTAAAGCAGAAGAAATAGCTGAGATTGTCAAAATCCACAAAGCAGATGTCGTAATTTTTAATCATCAACTCAGGCCATCACAAGAGCGTAATTTAGAGCGCGTTTGTCAATGTCGTGTGCTTGATAGAACGACGCTAATTCTTGATATTTTTGCCCAGCGCGCACGTACCCACGAGGGTAAGCTGCAAGTTGAATTGGCTCAACTTCGCCATATGTCGACTCGATTAATTCGAGGCTGGACTCACCTCGAACGTCAAAAAGGCGGGATTGGTTTACGTGGCCCTGGTGAAACTCAACTTGAAACTGACAGAAGATTACTTCGTGCCCGTATCCAAAATATTCGTGCACGTTTAGCAAAAGTTGCAGTGCAACGTGAACAAGGTAGGCGAGCTCGTACTCGCAACGAAATACCTACAGTTTCATTAGTTGGTTATACCAATGCGGGTAAATCTACATTATTTAATCGAATTACAAATTCAGATGTATACGCGGCCGATCAGTTGTTTGCCACGCTTGACCCGACTCTACGTAAGCTTGAGTTAGGTGATGTTGGCCCTGTTATCTTAGCTGATACAGTGGGCTTTATTCGTCACCTACCACATGACTTAGTTGCTGCTTTTAAAGCAACGCTTACTGAAACTCGCGAAGCTGATTTGCAGTTACATGTAATTGATGCAGCAGACTCACGTCTGCAAGAAAATATTGAACAAGTACAATCGGTGCTTAAAGAAATTGAGGCCGACGAAGTACCACAGCTATTAATTTATAATAAAATTGATGCGCTGGATAACGTAAGCCCACGTATTGATCGAGACGACGAAGGCCAACCTATAAGAGTATGGCTTAGCGCTCAGACTGGTGAAGGGTGTGAATTACTTAGCGAGGCTATCAGTGAGTTACTAGCTAAGAAGATGTTTAACGAAACATTATTTCTTACGCCATTGTATGGTCGCTTAAGAGCTGCATTGTTCAGCTTAAATGCAGTGCATGAAGAGCAATTTGATGAGCAAGGTAATTGGCTGTTAGATGTTAGAATGCCAATGGTTGAGTGGAATCGTTTAATTAAAGAATTTGGTCCTGAAATTGCTGGTTTTATCAACCGTAATTAAAAATTGACGTTTTAATGTCGGTTTTTGTATGAGAAACGCGGTAGATTTGTTAGATTTAACACAATTTCCTAATTTATTTAGATAACAATGGAGTATAGCTATGGCCTGGAATGAACCGGGTAATAATGGCAATGACAAAGATCCGTGGAATAATAAAGGCGGACGTGATCAAGGCCCACCTGATTTAGACGAGGTGTTCCGCAAGTTTAGTAACAAGTTCAGCGGCTTATTTGGCGGGAAAAAATCCGGCAATAGTAGCGGCGGTGGACTTGGCGGAGCCGGTATTTCATTCATACTTATTATCGCCGTTATTGTATGGGCGTTAAGTGGTATTTATACGGTTAAAGAAGCCGAGCGTGGTGTGGTTCTACAATTTGGTAAATATGACCGAATTGCTGATCCTGGTTTGCGTTGGAAAATGACTTTCATCGAAACGGTAATCCCAGTAGATATTGAAGCAGTTCGTTCATTATCGGCTTCTGGTTTTATGCTTACTGAAGACGAAAACGTAGTGAGCGTTGAGTTTCAGGTGCAATACCGTGTTATTGACCCATACCTTTATGAATTTAGCGTAACTAACGCTGATAGTAGCTTAGAAGAAGCGCTAGACAGTGCACTGCGTTATGTTGTGGGCCATGCAAAAATGGACCAAGTATTAACTAATGGCCGTGAGGTTGTTCGTCAAAATACATGGGATGAGCTTAATAAGATTATCGAACCATATAACTTAGGTTTAATTGTTACTGACGTGAACTTTAAAGACTCTCGTCCACCAACTGAAGTTAAAGATGCATTTGATGATGCAATTGCTGCACAAGAAGATGAAGAACGTTTCATCCGTGAAGCAGAAGCATATGCTCGTGAAATTGAACCGCGTGCTCGTGGTCAAGTAACGCGTATGACTCAAGAAGCGGAAGGTTATCAAGAGCGCATTACATTGGAAGCACAAGGTGAGGTAGCTCGCTTTGAAAAGCTTTTACCTGAATATCAAGCAGCTAAAGAAGTTACTCGTGAGCGCTTATACATTGATGCAATGGAAGAAGTGTTAGGGAGTAGTTCTAAAATATTGGTTGATGTTAAAGGCGGCAATAACATGATGTATTTACCTCTTGATAAAATCATGGACAAGCAAGGAACCGCAACACGAGTTGCACTTCCAAGTTCAAGTGATATTCAAGACTTACGTAATAAAGTTAATACGTCGCGCAATAGCTCTGTTAATAGTGGCAATGACCGCTTTAACAACGACCGCTTCAATGATGGGAGATAATCATAATGAAAAACTTTAGTTTAGTAATACTATTAGCTGCCATTGTTATGTCTTTCTCATCGGTATTTGTTGTACCTGAAGGGCAAAAAGCAATTGTAATGTTATTCAGTAAAGTACAAAAAGATAGCGACGATAAAGCGATTGTATATGGCCCAGGCCTACAATTTAAAGTTCCATTTTTTAGCCAAGTACGTCGTATTGATGCACGTATTCAAACGCTAGATGGTGCACCAGATCGCTTTGTTACTAGCGAGAAAAAAGACTTAATTGTTGATTCGTTTGTAAAATGGCGCGTTAATGACTTTAGTGCTTTTTACTTACGTGCTCGTGGCGATAAGCAATATGCTGAAACGCTACTTAAGCAAAAAGTAAACAATGGTCTTCGTACAAACTTTGGTACACGTACAATTCGCGAAATTGTATCAGGTGAGCGTAGCGAGTTGATGGAAGAAGCGTTAGTACAAGCATCTGAAAGTGCACGTGAGCTAGGTATTGAAGTACTAGACGTACGTGTTAAGCAAATCAACCTACCACAAGAAGTGAGTAGCTCTATTTACCAACGTATGCGCGCTGAGCGTACTGCGGTTGCAAAAGAGCACCGCTCTGAAGGTCAGGAAAAAGCAGAGACTATTCGTGCGGGAGTTGACCGTCGAGTAACTGTAATGCTTGCTGATGCTGAGCGTAATGCACGTTCTGTACGTGGTCAAGGCGATGCTGATGCTGCAGGCATTTATGCTAATGCGTACAACAAAGACCCTGAGTTCTTTAGTTTTGTACGTTCGCTGGAAGCTTACAAAAAGACTTTTAAAGATAAGCAAGATGTTATGTTGCTTTCACCAGATAGCGACTTCTTCCAATATATGAAAGGCGCTAAAGCTCAATAGACTTTACGTTAATTATTTAAAAGTTAAAAAGCCTCGCATTTGCGGGGCTTTTTGTTAAATACAAACTAGTGCGTTAAATCACTGTTATTTATGTGGTTATTGGTCAATATTTGGATATAACAATTGCCCGCAGAAAAAATAAGCTGAACAGGGGTGATCTTTACTTTAGTTTTCTGGTAAAATCTCGTCCTAATTTTCTCTAAGTGAATTTACGATGGGTAAAAACGTTGTTGTATTAGGCACCCAATGGGGTGACGAAGGAAAGGGTAAGGTAGTTGATCTCCTTACAGACAAAGCATCTTTAGTAGTTCGTTATCAAGGTGGCCACAATGCGGGTCATACTTTAGTTATCGAAGGTGAAAAGACGGTTCTACACCTTATTCCATCGGGTGTATTACGTGACAATGTTAAATGTGTGATTGGTAATGGTGTAGTTTTATCACCAGAAGCGCTAATGAGAGAAATTGGCATGCTTGAAGAGCGCGGCGTACCAGTACGCGAGCGTCTTTTAATAAGTGAAGCATGTCCGCTAATCTTGCCTTTCCATGTTGCATTAGATGTAGCCCGCGAAACAGCTCGTGGCGATAAGCCTATTGGTACAACTGGCCGTGGAATCGGTCCTGCGTACGAAGATAAAGTAGCACGTCGTGGTTTACGCGTAGGCGATTTATTTAATCCTGAAGTATTTGCAGCTAAATTAAAAGAAGTGCTTGAGTACCACAACTTCACTTTAGTTAACTACTACAAAGTAGATGCTGTAGATTTCCAAAAAACGTTTGATGATGCAATGGCTGTTGCTGATATCTTAAAAGCAATGGTTGTAGATGTAACTGAGCTTTTAGATCAAACGCGTTTAGCAGGCGAAAACATTTTATTTGAAGGTGCACAAGGTACGTTACTTGATATAGATCACGGTACTTACCCTTATGTAACATCTTCAAACACTACCGCTGGTGGCGTTGCGACTGGTGCAGGTTTTGGTCCATTAAACCTTGATTACGTTTTAGGTATTATTAAAGCGTACACTACACGTGTTGGTTCAGGTCCTTTCCCTACAGAGCTTTACGACGGTCTTGATAAACAAGATCCAGTTGGTAAGCACCTAGGTGATAAAGGCCATGAGTTTGGCGCTACAACAGGTCGACTTCGTCGTACTGGTTGGTTAGATGCAGTGGCTATGCGCCGTGCAGTTCAAATCAATAGTATTTCAGGTTTTTGTTTAACTAAGCTTGATGTTTTAGATGGCTTAGAAACACTTAAAATCTGTACTGGTTACAAGCTTGAAGATGGCACAGTTACTAACGTAACACCATTAGCGGCCGAAGGTTACGATAAAGTAACACCAGTATACGAAGAAATGCCAGGTTGGTCAGAAAACACTGTTGGTGTAACGAGTCTTGACGGTTTACCAAAAGCTGCGATTGACTACATCAAACGTATTGAAGAAATTACGGGTGTTCCAATTGATATTATTTCTACAGGTCCTGACCGTGTAGAAACTATGGTGCTTCGCAATCCGTTTGCGTAATTACCATTAGATTAAAAAAAGCTGCTTCGTGCAGCTTTTTTTGTGTCTAAAATTCACCTTGGAACGATCTTTGTATATTATTTAATAAGTTTATTTATATAAGTGGTGAATATGCGTTTATTTAATCGTAATTGCGTACTAAGGCTTTCGTTAATAACGCTGTCTTTATTTATTGCAACCAACAGCTTAGCTACAGAAAGCCCTGCTGCTGTGCCGCTGTATACAGAATCAGAGCTAATTGCGTTAATAAATAAAAATACGCATTTAGCGCGCGTAAAGGCAGATGATTGCCAGTTGGTGCAAGATATAGAAGCACGAGCCAATAAAATGGCATTGCCGTCTTATCAATTTTTATACGGCGATATGCTGGCTTATAACGTGTGCGTTGATCGCAATGTAGAGTTAGGTGTGTATTACATGCGAAAAGCAGCTGAGCAAGGCTTAGCGGCAGCGCTAGAGCAATTGGGACGATACTACGACACTGGTCGTTTAGTTCAACAAGATAAAGCAATGGCAATTACATATTTGCGTGAAGCGTCGTCGCAAGGCAATTTAAAGGCACAACTGCGTTTAGTTAAACTATTTAATGACGGTTTTGGAAGTCCACGTGATTTTGAAGATGCTTATCGTTGGCTATTTAATTCTATGGTGGCAGATAAAGCGACTCATAATAAAATTGAGCGAGCGCTGACTAAGTTAGCGCAAAAAATGCCAGATAGTGTGGTTGCTCGAGCTCGCCTTCCTATTTAATGGCTTTTAAAAAACAAAACCCTAACTTTTTAAGTTAGGGTTTTTGAGTTTTTACAGGTAGTAAAAGTGTTTAACTTTCTTCTTTAGCCTTTGTTTGCGGGTCTTTTAAAACCGACATTTTAGGCGGCTGTAATGCAACAACGCGTTCGCCTTCTTGCGGCGGTTTTTCCATGTTAATTGTAAATGGTCTTAGCTTAATTGGTGTATCGTCATCACTGTCTTTATCACCTTTGAGAATAAATAAAGGGATAGCCTCAGGGTTCATTTCTAAGTATTGTTCCCAGCTAAACTCATCCGAGATACGTGTTGAACTAACCTTACCGCCTTTAGCTATAATACTGCTTAAACGTGCATACGAGCCTTCGTCTCCAAACAGTATTTGTCTAGATAAAAACGTTGCGCTGTCTTTATTTGCTTTTGCATGCGACGTTGATGAGCGTAGCGAAAATACATTTTTTTCATTAAGTAAATGAGAAAAGTATTGAACACCTAATGCATTATGATGACGATTTGGCGATAATGCTAATACACTACGAATCGTTGTTAGAGGTAAGTAGCGTTCAGCATGCTCTGATTGCGGGTTACCATAATAACAAGCTAAACCATCCATACGTGCCATTCTGCAGTTTTCCCATGCAGGATCTGACAGGTGAACAGGAATGTTTTGCTCTTGTAAGCCACGGCCGATTGCACGCGATACATGGTTTGCACCAATAATTAATATTGTATTTGGCGATGGCTGGCGTACACCTAATAGCTTGGCAACAGGAATGGCGGTTAAGCTCTGTAGTACAACGGTAATTATAATTACTGTAAATATGAGAGGTACCATTTTTTCAGCATCAGCAACACCAGACTCCATCATGCTAAGCGCAAATACCGACCCAACGGCTGCGGCGACTATACCGCGTGGAGCTATCCAGGCAAGTACCAAACGAGACTTCATTGGTAAGTCAGTACCAAATGTAGAAATAGCAATACACAGTGGACGAGCAACAAAAAGCACGATAGCTAAAAATATAAATACATCGCTGTCGAGCATCATTAAATCAGAGAGCTGTAAGCGTGCTGCAAGTAAAATAAACAGCGTTGATATTAATATCATCGACAAGTCTTCTTTAAACTCAAGTACAGAATCTATTTCTAAATCGTCTTGGTTAGCAAGCCAAATGCCAAATACAGTCACTGCTAATAGGCCTGATTCATGGCTTAAATAGTTTGATACAGAAAAACTAATGAGTACTAATGCCAATATACCAAACTTATGTAATTCAAATGGTAGCCATTCGCGACGCATTAATAGTGTTGTTAACCAACCAGCAGCAACACCAATACTTAATCCAACACCGAGGGTTTTAACTAAGGCAATAATAGTGTGGCTAAATACTTCGCCTTGGCCTACAAGCATTACGGCTTCAAATACTAATACAGCGAATAATGCGCCGATTGGGTCTATTACAATACCTTCCCATCGAAGTATGCGGTCAATGTCTTGTGTGGGGCGCATTGAGTTTAATAGCGGTGCTATAACAGTAGGGCCTGTTACAACTAGCACTGCACCTAATACCGCAGCTACACGCCAATTAAGTTCAAGCAACCAATAGGCGCTGAGGCTAATAATAATACAGGTAGTAAGCATGCCGATGGAGCAAAGGTTTCTTACAACTTTTCCGATTCCTTTTAGCTCTCTGAAATGCAGAGTTAAGGATCCTTCAAATAAAATGATGGCAACACTTAGTGATACAACTGGAAACAGTAAATCACCTAATAATGCATCAGGGTCTAAAACACCACTAAATGGTCCAAGTAAAAGACCAGTAAGCAATAAGAAAAGAATAGCGGGCACTCTAAAAGCCCACGCGACCCATTGGGCAAGCACAGAGCAAAGTGCGATACCGGCTATGTAAATTGCTGACATAGATTAAGAATTCCTTATTTATGACGGTTTGTTCAAAAGTATAACTTTTGTTAATTATTAATACAGGGGTATACACGGGAAATTCAAATATTACTAATCAATTTTAGCTGCTTATAGAAGATTAGTAGGCTTAAATTATTTTGCGCGTGTTAAGTCGCCTTATTTTAAGCCGTATTAATTGTTTAATAGATTGAATTTTAATAACAATCAAACACCACAAACGAGAAGGAATTAGCTTCGCTCGAATTTTAACCTTGATTTTTAAGAGGTATTTAGTGTAATATGCTTTGTGTTCTAATAATTAGTTATCTAATGAAGTTTATTGGAAGTAAAAGTGGTTTGTTAATCTTAACGTCATTTTTAATCTTTATAATCATGCATTAGTGGTGTTACTAGTATTTGAACACTACATAATTTCATTTGCCGAACTCTTGGTATGGTTTTGCTAAACAAGTTTATTTAATTATTTAAGTAAATAAAGGTTTGAGTTGAACTATTGCTTTCAATGTTTAACCCCCATCGTGGCGGTTAAATCTCGGTCCTTTGGTCTTCACCCTATCTGTTGGTGTATCAGACTTTAGAGGCTCTATGTATGTTGTTAATAAAAAAGCCACACACAGCTTTTTACAGCGATGCATAAACAACACTTTTAAATTTTTTGATTAGTGCTGCTCAATATTATTGGGTTGTTGCTACTTTATACTTAACCTTAAATCTAAGCTTGTAGTTTTAGATATGGTTTTCGCGTGTGTGTAAAAAAGTGTTGCCTAAATGAAAGACATATTCGAAGCTATGTTTTAAACCTAGCTACTTAGTTTTAGCTCGTCTAATTAAGGTGAGCGCAGATAAAATGGAAAGTTGAGCATTTATGCAAAAGTTAAATTGGCGACGTATCGTACTTAAAGTAGGTAGTGCATTAATTGCACCAGATCAAGATGGCTGCCGTTCGCGTTACATATTAACCATCGCACAGTTCATTGTTCGTTGTCGTGCCCGTGGAATCGAGGTGATTTTAGTATCATCGGGTTCTGTAGCGGCTGGCGCGCACTTATTCCCATCAGACAAACCACGTTCTGTGGTAATGAAAAAAGCAATGGCGGCAGCAGGTCAAACAGAAATGATTGCCATGTGGGACCGATTTTTTGACTTTCCATCTGCGCAGCTATTACTAACTCATGGCGATTTACGTGACCGCGAGCGTTATCAGAGCATTCGTGAAACCGTGTTCACTTTACTTGAACATGGTGTACTTCCTATCATTAATGAAAACGATGCCGTAACCACTGATGATTTACGAGTAGGTGACAACGATAACTTATCAGCAATGGTCGCAGCAGCTGCCGATGCCGATGCTTTATTAATATTCTCAGACGTTGATGGGCTATATGATAAAAACCCTAACTTACATGATGATGCGGTGTTACTGCCTGAAATAAAATCAATTGATGAATCTATTTATGCTATGGCAGGATGTGCTACAAGTGCAGTAGGTACTGGTGGCATGAAAACCAAAATAGAAGCGGCAGAAAAAGCAACATCTCATGGTATAGCGACTTATATTATAAATGGCTTTAAAGAAGAAACATTTACAAAACTGCTAGCTGGAGAAAACCCAGGTAGTGTATTTTTACCGTACGAAAAACCGATGCAGGACTCTGTGCATTGGATGACACACACAGCAAATGAGCAAGGCGAAGTTGTTGTTGATGGCTCGTTTGATGAATCTCTTGAAGGTGAAAGTGGGTGTATTCGTGGTGACGAAATCATGGAAGTTCACGGAGAATTTGCCGTGGGTGATACCATTTTAGTACGTAGTGAAGACGGTACGCGTTTAGCTAAAGCGACCGCAAATTATAGTAGCTGTTTGTTAAACTTTATTGCAGACAACGAACAGAGTGAATTCAGCGAAAAAATGCAGGATTCAATTGGACCAGTTATATCTGAAAAACATATCGCATTATTGGAGAAGTCATGAGTTTAATTACGGACATTTCACGTCAGGCAGCTAAAGCTGCACATACACTTGCTTTACTCGATACCGAGACTAAAAACCAAGTATTAGTTGAAATGGCAGCGGCACTAAGAGAGCAAAAAGCATTTATAATAAAAGAAAATGAAAGTGATTTAAGCGCAGCACGCGACAATAACTTAGCAGCCTCAATGATCGACCGCTTAACGTTAAACGATGAGCGTATTGAAGCAATGGCAGAAGGTATTGAAGTAATCGTAAGCCTTGATGATCCTGTTGGTCAGCTGCGTGATATTACTGAGCGCCCAAATGGTATTAAAATTCGCAAAATGCGAGTACCTCTTGGCGTTGTATGTATGATTTACGAAGCACGCCCGAATGTGACAGCAGACGCTGGTGCATTATGCTTTAAATCAGGTAATGGCGTAATTTTACGTGGCGGCAAAGAAGCACTTAGAAGTTCACAAGCTATCGCAAGTGTAATGCACAGCGTACTTGAGAAGCACAACTTACCGGTATCACTTATTTCAGTGATTCCAGATCCAGACCGTGCGCTACTAATGGAACTAATGCAGCAACGTGAAAGCATTGATTTAATCATTCCACGCGGCGGCGAGGGTTTAATTAACTTTGTTACTGAAAACAGCACGATCCCAGTAATTCAGCATTACAAAGGCGTTTGTCATCTATATGTAGATAAAGATGCCGACCTAGAAATTGCGCTTAACTTACTGCTTAACGGTAAAACGCAGCGTACTGGTGTTTGTAATGCACTAGAAGGTTTAGTTGTGCATCAAGATGTGGCAGATGAGTTTTTAAATCTGTGTGCAGTTGTATTACGCCAAGAAGGTGTAAAAATAAATGCTGACAGCTTTGCAGCTAAATATTTTGATAATGCAACTGTGTTAGCCGATAACGAATTTGGTGAAGAATATCTAGACCTAGAAATCGCTATTCGCGTTGTACCAAACTTTACGGCAGCGGTTGAACACATTGCACAGTTTGGTTCAAACCATACAGAAGTAATTTGTACTAAAAATAAAGCTGCTGCAGAGTTATTCCAACGCAGTGTTGATGCTTCTGTAGTGATGGTTAACGCATCATCTCGTTTTTCTGATGGCTCACAATTGGGTCTAGGCGCAGAGATTGGTATAGCTACTTCCAAGCTACATGCATACGGTCCTATGGGCCTCGAGTCACTAACGACCGAAAAGTATTTAGTTAATGGAGTTGGCCAAGTTCGCGAGTAACCGCAAAAATTAAGTCCATAAAAAGCCGAGCATATTCATGCTCGGCTTTTTAGTTTATAAATCACGCTACAGTTACTTTAACTTTTTAAACCAATCTCTTGCAGGTTCCGGTCTATGCAAATAATAGCCTTGCAGAATAACCTCAGGATACTCCTGTAGTAAATCAAAGTGGGACTGGTTCTCTACGCCTTCAGCAACTATCTCGAGTTCAAATAAACGACCTAAGCTTACAATCATATCAATAATTAGTTTATCGTTGTTATCGATAGGTGCCTCTAACACAAAAGAACGATCAATTTTAAGTTCTTGTATTGGTAATTGTTTTAGGTAGGTTAAGCTCGAATATCCAGTACCAAAGTCATCAATTGATACTCTAATACCTAGCTTCTTGAGAAAGTGAACAGCTTCAATAGCCGCTTCCATATGATTAAGTAACGTACCTTCAATTATCTCAATAGTGAGTTGTTGAGGATTAATGTTATGTTGCTTTATCTGTTGGCTAATAAAGTTTAAAAAACGCGCTTCATGAAAGTGCCTGCCACTTATATTAATTGATAAGTTTAACTCAGGGTGAGTTTTACTAAGTTGCGTTAGCATTTCAAGTGCATTTGAAGTTACCCAGCAATCTAAATCATAAATTATGTCTGACTCTTCGGCTATAGATATAAACTCACTAGGACTAATAAAGCCTTTTTGAGGGTGCTCCCATCTTAATAAAACCTCTGCGCCTTTAAGGGTTTGGCTTCGATCAAATTGGGATTGTAAATATAGCGATAGCTCATTATTAGAAATAGCTTTACGTAAATCTTGTTCTATTTCAAAACGGCGTTTTGCTTGCTCGCCAAATGAAGTATCAAAAAAGGTAACTCTATTGCCGCCTTTCTCTTTTGCTTTGTAACAGGCCGCTTCACAGTTACGAATAGTCTCAATAGCACTTTCCCATTGAACTTCTCGTGGAAAGATATAGGTGCCAATACTTACTGTTAAGCTAACGTCTTGTTCAGCAAAGACAAATGGATGGTTTACACTTGCAAGTAGCTCTTGGGCTTTATTTTCAGCCATTGCTTGAGCTCTAGCTCTGCCCACACCTTTTTCAACTGTACACAGCACTGCAAACTCATCACTGCCTAAGCGAGCAATAACATCTTTTTTACTCACCTTAGAATGAATTCGTTTAGTTAATTCTTTTAAAATATTATCGCCAGCGAGTAAGCCTAATCCATCATTAATTGAGTGGAAGCTGTCTATATCAATAATATAAATATAGGCATAACTATTTTCGGTACTACAAAGTTGAAGTTGTTGCTCTAACTGCTTTAAAAACCCATTTCGGTTGGGTAAACCTGTAAGTTCATCATGCCATGTAAGGTAATGAATTCTTTCTTGGGTTACTTTAACGCTCGAAATATCACTAAATACGCCAATATAGTGCACGTTAGTATCTTGCTCGCCTTTTACCATACTGAGAGTTAGTAGCTCAGGGTAAAGCTCGCCATTTTTTCGTCTAGTTACAAGTTCTCCACTCCAATAGCCTGCTTGATTTGCATGTTCCCATACTTGGTCAAAGCTAATACTCGGATGGTTGTTTTGTTTTATATCGTGTAATTGCATTTGTAGTGAGTCTGATTCACAGTAACCGGTTATACGACAAAATGAAGGATTCACCGCAATAATTTTGCCATTACTATCGGTAATAACAACACCATCGGCGGTTCCCGTTAGGGCTTGATAAAATAACTTTTGTTTTGATGAAAGTTCTTTTAATTCTTCTTCACGTTGGCTTAATTCTTTCGCCAGTAACTCTATTTCGAGTAATTTGTCGTGCAGGTCGAAGTTTTTTTCTATAAGCCTATCTAGCATTCCTTGAGCGGTAATATGAGTGCGAATGCGTGCTCTAACGAGCGCTAGCTTGTAAGGTTTGTGTATGTAGTCAATTGCGCCCATAGCAAAGCCTTTTTCTTCAGACTCTTCTTCGGTAAGCGCAGTTACAAATATGACGGGGATGCCTTTGGTATTTTGTTTCGCTTTGAGTATATTACATACTTCGTAGCCGTCCATGCCAGGCATCATTATGTCTAATAAAATCAAGTCAGGCCGAGTTGACTCAATAAAGATCAAAGCCTGCTCACCACTAGTTGAAATACGTACGTCGTAGTCAGTTAAAAGTCCTTCAACTAATACGTGTAAATTACTAGGTTCGTCATCAACAATAAGAATTAAAGGTTTATGCTTTCTCTCTGTAGTTAATCCCTTACTGTTTGCGAGATAATTTGAATGCACTATCTATCCTTCTTTGCGTTCTTTGCTATGTTAAATCTAGTTCAGGTTAGTGGTTATGCCTAATTTTTATTATCGTTTCTATATTTATCAATCAACTCTATTACTAATGCGTAGTTAAAATGATCAATTGCTTCTTTGAGCTTAAATAGAGAGTGGCTTCTATCATATTGATTCATTTCTAGCTGTCTAACCAAACTGCTAGGTACGGGGCGAGCCGTTAATGCTAATGAGTATATTTTATCGATAACCGAGTCTTCGTTTTCTAGTTCATGTCGCTGTATATGTTCTTTTTTAAAGCTATCAGCTACCAAGAATTGTTTTACGGCAAAAAGTGTAAGTGTTAATTGTTCATTAAAGTGAGATAAGTTAATACTTTTCTCATTTATTAAGCTTTTCTCAACACTTTGCGCGCTTTGTTGCAGTAGCTCCAAACCTAATGTGCCGGCAAGGCCCTTAAGTGTATGTACTAGTCGAATTAAGCTTTCTAACTCTCCATTTTTAATTAATATATCAGCTTTAATCGAAAAGTCATTGTAATCGTTGACAAACTGAGTAAATAATTTAGTTAATAATACGTCATTATTTTCTAGGTTTTCTTTTGCTAAAAGCAGATTTATAGTGCTCAGAGGTTCATTACTTTGCAGATGTTTCTCTATACTTTCGTAAAGCGCATCAAAAATAATCGGTTTTACTAAAAAGTCGTCCATACCCGCTCTAAACGCTGCTTTTTTATCATTAGGATCTGCGGCTGCCGTAATAGCAATTATAGGAGTTTTGTAGCCTCGCTCTCTTAATATGCCAGTTGCTTCTAGCCCATCCATAACTGGCATTTGAACATCCATAAAAATAATATCGATGTCATTTGTCTCTATTTTATCTAATGCATCACGTCCATTATCAGCAATGATCACAGTCATATCTAATCTTGTTAAAAGGGCTGAGGCTATTTCTTGGTTAATTTTATTATCGTCAACAACTAATGCATTAAAACCCGAGAATTTAGGGTGAGGCTTTAATTGCTTTTCTTTAAAATTATTTGGTGAAAGCTTTCTTAAAATTTCAACTTCACTATTTTTATTACCAATAATTATAATGTCTATATTTTCATTTTTTGCAATTGACTCAGGAGACTCTTCATCGGTAATTAATAAAATAAGTGTTAATTTTTCATTAGCGGTTTTATTTTGAGCGTACAGTTGTTGTAAAATAAAGTTATCGTTGAGCTCTTTTTTTTCTATCGACATTATTACAATACTAAATGGGCTACTAGGCTGAGACATTTTTGCAATGGCTCTTAATGGTTCTTGTGTTGTTTCTGTCGTTATATTTATATCACTTAGTAAGTCCATTAATTTTTTAATTTGCTCATTATCAGGGCTAATTAATAAGGCGTGTTTTTTAAGCTTTTGTTGCTCAGATAAAGTAAAGGGTAGAGTAAAGAAAAACTCGCTACCTTGATTAATCGTGCTCCTTACTTGTATATCTCCGCCCAGCAATTTAGTTAATTGTTTGCTTATAGTGAGTCCTAAACCGGTCCCACCATACTTTCTTGTTGTGCTTGAATCACCTTGCGAGAAAGACTGGAATATAATTTTTGATTGCTCTTCAGTCATCCCAATACCCGTGTCTTTTATACTAAAGCGAAGGTTTATTGTTTTTTCGTGTTGAGATGTCGCTTCTATAATTAATGATATTTCACCATGCTCAGTAAACTTAATTGCGTTACCTACACAGTTATTTATTATTTGGCTTAAGTGCATTGGGTCGCCAATAAGTTCAAGCCCTGCATCAACGTGTAAAGTAAAGTTTAATAACAAACCTTTTTGCTTGGCATTTGTTGAGAATAAATTTTGAACGTTAGAAACTATAGTATGTAAGGTAAAAGGGATTTGCTCTAACTGAACTTTTTCCGATTCTAGCTTAGAAAAATCCAGAATATTGTTTAAAATCTGCAATAAATTTTGAGCACTTGAAAAAGCTTTATCTGCGTAGTGTTTTTGCCTTGAGGGAAGCTCGCTGCTTTGTAAAAGTTGCAACATACCTAATATACCATTCATTGGGGTGCGAAGTTCATGACTCATATTGGCTACAAAATCTATTTTTGTTTTATTGGCTTTATCGGTTTGCTCCATGGCACTCGTCAGGTCGGCATTCATTGCTTCCATTTGGGAATTTAATACGCGGGTTTCATTGAGTAGCTCTTTGGTTTGCTTATTTTTTAAATATAAAGCGTTAGCTGCTTTTATTACCGATGCTATTTCAGTTTGATTTTGGCTGTTATTTGAAATAGTTACTGGCTTTTCGCTATTCATGTCTTTAAGTAATAAAGTGAGCTGAGTAATTGGTTTTATAACCGATCTAAAAATAAAATAGCTTAAAAATAAAATGATTAACATAATTAAAACGGCAAATATATTTGCCTGTTCTGTATTTTTTGTTAAGTGGCTACTTAGTAGCTCTTCTGTTTTGATTAGTTTATTTTTTTCTATGTTTTTAATTTCATTAGTTAAATACAGCAATTCGTTTTCTATGCCTGTAAGCACTACATTTACAGAAAAAGTGTAGCTACGGGTGAGTAATACAAGTTGGTTATAAGCTTGTTTTAAGCTTGTTGTTTTATTGGAGAGGGATTCATTTATTACAGAGGTGCTCGTTAGTTTTTTATGTAAGTGATTTAAGTTTTGTTTTACATTTTGTGCTTCATCAAAATTAGGTTTATAGAGGTAGCTTATAATTGCATGTTTTAAATTACTTATTGTGAGTAAAACATCGTTAAAAATAACTTTATTATCATTGTTTGAAGACCCTTCTAAATCACTAATTGTTACTTGTAAGTCATCAATAGGTTGTTTGAACTGAGTAATGTAAATGTGTTCGCGTTTTTGTCTGTTTACGACAACTTGGCCAAATGTATCTTGGTAATTATTTAAATACTCGCCAAGGCGTATTAGTGAGTTTTGATACTCAGGGGTCTGGTTTTGAGTGTTTGTTTTTAGCTGCTCGAGATTTAGATTTGCCTTATTTAAGTAAAAATTAAATTTGGTAATCGTATTTTCATTTGCATTGTCAATAAATGAAACTGCATGCCCTTGCAGGGAAATAATATCGTTTTCTAAGTTAGTTACAGCTTCACTTTGAATAAGCGCGTTATGTTGCGATTTTTGCAAGTTAAGTAAAGACGTTTGCGAATAGTTAAACAAATAGCTCTGTAAAAGAAGTAATCCAATCAGCGAACACAGAGCTAATATTATTTTTGATTTAATTGAGTTTATTATCATTATCGGCTAATCAACTCATACCATTTTTGCAGGCTGTAGTCATAGGTTGGCATAACTGTATTCCACACAGCTACATTACTAAAGCGTTTATGGTAACTACCGCCATTACGTTGCCCACCTGCTTTTACAGCTACGTCGCCATTGGTATTTAATAAATCTATGTTTGTTGCTTTTCCACCGTACCAGTAATCCCATTCAGACTGAGATAGGAGTAGTTTAGAGCGCTGCGGGTTACTAATGTAATAACCTTGGCGAGCAATAAATGCACCAGGCCAGCCTGAAAGCCACCAATTCATATAATCGTAAGCTGCATCTTTTGCGCTACTTTGTATTTGTGACGATAAACACATAACACCATGCCAGCCTCGGTAGCCTTCTTTTGGCGCGGCAAATTGAACATTAATATTTTGGCTGTTTAATGCAGAAACTGCAGGCGAAAACATGCTTTCTATATGGGCTCGCTTACTTCTCATAAATTCAATCGACTCAGGAACCGAATTCCAATAGCCACTAAAGTGACCTTGGCGTTTAAAGTCGAGTAATATACTAAACAACCTATCAAGTTCTGGGCGGGTCATTGCACCTATATTGTTAAATTTTATAAGTCCTTTACTTTGTGCTGCTAGGGCTAGGTCAAATAATCCAATGGTAGGCGCATTTACAATAGCTACTTTACCTCTGTTCTCGTCATCAAGCAGCCAACTCCAGCTTTCTGTTTCGTATGCTATACCTGGCTTAATAAAGTCGGTGTTGTAACCAAAAGAGTCAACATTATGCACATAAGGTAAAAAGCTAATATGATCGCTTTCTTGTGAGCTTAATGTGCCATCGGGTTGAACATTTAATAATTTATAGGGAGCATCACCTGCACCAATACTTGCAGTTTCGGTTAGTTTTCCCGTTTTAGTAAGTGGATTTATCTCGTTAAAGTAGGTGAGTCGTTTTTTTTCTATTGGCTGTATAGAACCTGCATCCCAAAGCACATTAATGCTGTTTGACCATTGTTCGTATAAATCAAAGGAGCCAGGGTCCATTGATGCCTTTTGCAAAACGGCAGCGCTGCCTGCGGGAGTAAATTCTATATTAATACCCAAGTCACTCATCGCTTGCTTGCGAATAGCCTCTTGGAGTGTTACATGCGTACCAAGCACTCTTAATGTGACTTTTTTCCGGGCAAAAACATAAGGCGCATGTGTTATTGCACCAGCTGTTAAACCTATTGCAGCTAGCTTTTTTAGCGTTGAACGCTTAGGGTTGTCCATGTTAAGCCTAAAGTACTAATGTGTGACATTATGTATAGCTAAGAACTTGTAAAGACACAAGTTGAATGGATAAATTTAAAGTTATATAGAATGAAAAATTAGAATATTAGGGTATCAAAAAATAATAAAAACAGTGGAAAAATAGAAGAGTAGAACGAATTTGAAAAAGAGTAGGAAAGTGGTGGAGCTAAGCAGGATCGAACTGCTGACCTCCTGCGTGCAAGGCAGGCGCTCTCCCAGCTGAGCTATAGCCCCACATTCCTAAGTTACATATAATGTAACTGCTTGACTGCTGAGTTCCAAGCGGGACGAACTTTAAGTTTTTTTATAAATTTGGTCAAGTATTTTTTCGTAAATTTTCACTGTTTACGTCAATTTTTGTTAGACTCGGCTTAATTCAAAACTAAAACGATAAAAAACAATGAAAAAATGTGTTCTAGCGCTTATGGTTTTACTCGCTGGCTGTGCCTCAAATGATGAGCCGCCTTTTGAAATAAATAATAAACAGTTTCACGAAAAGCAAGATGAGCAAGGCAATAAGCTTTTTGCTTATGTTGTTTCGGTAAAAGCTAAGCATCGTGAAAACTTTAACTTAGACCGTGGTCCTAACAAGAGACCAAGTCGTGGTGAGGTTAAGCAGTATATAGAGAAAGAGCATTTTGAAGAGTCGAGCATTTTGAAGTTACAGCTAGAAGACCAAGCAGTTGAATTATTAAATCAAGAGCTAAAAGATCGTAAGTATTGCGGCAACAAGCATGAAGTTAATGATGTTTTATGGCGAGATTTGAGTGTACAACTAAGAGGGCGTTGTTTGTAATATGCTGGCTGATAAAACTAAGTTAGCAGAGCTTTTGGCGCACCTAGATATTAACTATGATGTAATAGAGCATCCGCCGCTACATACTAGCTTAGCGGCTGATGAGTTTATGATTGAGCGCCCAGGTACTCGTCTTAAAAACCTGTTTTTACGCGATAACGAAGGCAAGCGACACTTTTTAGTTATTACAGCGCACAATAAGCAACTCGATTTAAAGGTACTATCAAAGCAACAAGGGCTTTCACGCTTAGGGTTTGCATCGAGTGAACGCTTAGCAACGTATTTAAAAGTGGCTCCTGGGTGTGTATCTATGTTGGCTCTTTTGAATGATAAGCAAAACGAAGTGAGCTTATGGGTCGATCAAGATATTTGGGGTGGTGATTTGTTTCATTGTCATCCGTTTGAAAACACCCAAACATGGTTGCTTAGTAAAGCTGATTTAGAAACATTTTTTAATCACACAAAGCATCAACCGCGCGTTGTATTTTTACCCTCAAAATAAGCCCACATAATTAACGATAAACCACATAAGCAAACCGCAAGCAGCGTAAACATAAACGCTGTTTGCCCATGATGTTGGTATACCACACCGGGTAATAACGACCCCAATGCGCCACCACTGTAATAAAACGATACATATCCGCCATTGGTTACACTTGGTGGGGCTTTACTGATTTTATTAACGAGCGGTGCGGCAGTTGAATGAATCACAAACATAGCACCGCAAAACAAAGTAAATGCGATTAAAAATAAGCTAAGCTGGTGGCTCATTAATAAAATAATACTCACACTATAAAAACTAAATACCGCAGTTAATAAATGCCAAGGCGAAGGGACTTTTTTAAGCAACCAAGGTGCAGCAATAGAGGCGAGGGCACCAACTAAATAACCACTGTAAACTAAACCTATGTCACGAGTATTAGTAATTAAAAACGTGTTTTGTAATATAAACGGTAAGTAATTAAGTAATGCAGCAAAACAAAAAAACATACAAAAGACGGCACCGTACACTTTAAGGATAGCGCCTTCTTTAAGTTGTTTAATGTAATCCAGAGGGGAGAGCTGCGACGGTGTAGCTGGGTTTGTAAAGCGAGAATGCTTAATTGTCAAAGCTAAGCAAATAAGCATAAAAGCAATTACGTAATAAAAGCTCTGCCAATTCCATAAGTCGCTAAACAAAGCTGCGAGCACACGACCAAAGTAACCACCAACTATACTGCTACCAATATATAGGGTCATGTTTTTTTGAAGTGTATCAGCGCTATAACTCATACCTATATAGCTAGTCATTGCTGTTAAAGCTGCGGGGAGCGTTAGACCTTGTAAAAATCTGACTAATAATAAAAGCTCAAAGCTAGGTACATAAATAAAAAGTAAGCAGCTAAGGCCTAAAAGCACCATTGCAATACGTAATATAAGTAGTGGATTTATTTTTGCTAAATATAAACCATAAACGAGCGGGGCAATGGCTAAGGGCAGCATAGTTGCAGTCATTAAGCTGCCAGCTACCGCAGGTGCTACATTAAATTCGCTCGCAAAAAGGCTAAGTAGGGGTTGCGGTGCATAAAGCACAAAAAATATAAATACCGAGCAAACGAGTAGATGAGGTAAACGCATTATATGGCTTGTGCATTTGCTGATTGGTTGCGTGGTATTGTATTAAAAATTGCTTTTAATTCATAATTAAAACCATAGTCATTGCGCTATATCATGGTTTGTTTTAACTAGTTTGCTAGATTAATGTCGATAGCGCTGTTATTTGAACTCGTTGGTGATTAAAATAGCGATAATATTAGTTTTTAGTGGAACAAAGTCATGGGTTCATTACAAGACCAATTGCTTCAAGCAGGATTAACAACATCGCATAATGCTAAAGTTGCTAAATCAGAAAAGCGTAAGCAACAAAAAAAGCAAAAGAAAGGGGCGACTAGCAACCCAAGTGATCTGCAAAAGCATATTCAACAAACCAAGCTAGAGCAGCAAAAAAAAGCTGAAGAGCTTAACCAAACACGCCAAGTGAGCTTAAAGCAGCGCGAACAAGAAGCGCGTGTTAAACAAATTTTAGAGCACCACAATCAAGACGCTATTCGTGGTGAGCGCACATTTAATTTTACTTATCAAAATAAAGTAAAAAATATCGACGTGAACGAGAAAACGCAAAAAGCGTTATCGGGCGGTCGTTTAGCTATTTGTGTACTCGAAGGGCAATTTTACGTATTAGACGACGAACCAGCACGCAAAGTGGCTGAAGTTGACGAAAAGTATATTGTTTTTCATGTAGAGCCAGAAAACAAACCAAAAGATGAAGATGACCCATACGCAGACTTTGAAGTACCAGATGATATAGTGTGGTAATAGTTATTAAGGGTAAGCTCATTTTTATTTGCTAAAGTATATAAAAGTGAGATAGAAACGAGTTAGCGGTTTTTGGTTAAGTTGATCGTCTAGCGTCGTTTCGTACGTATGTTTTTTTATTTGATTGTTTACTACAATCAATAGAACAGTTTTTCTAACCGTCAAAAAAGAAGAGTAAATACAATGAGCAAGATGAAAACACTACTATTAGGCGCGGGTATTACTTTAGCCGCAAGCTTCTCGTTTAATGCAGCAGCTGCCGATGGCGCTGCACTTTATACCGCTAAGAATTGTCAAACTTGTCATGGCGCTGAAGGTAAAGCACCAATTATGGGTATGTACCCTAAACTAAACGGTCAAAACAAAGGCTACTTAGTAGCGCAAATGAAAGACATCAAATCAGGTGCACGTAATAACGGTATGACCATGGCTATGAAAGCAATGGTTGCAACGGTAACTGATGAAGAGTTTGAAGCAATTGCAGATTACCTAGCTAACGTAAAATAATTTACGCAGCTATACCATTTTTATACAATTGGTATTTTAGTTTTACAAACAGCCACACAATAGTGTGGCTGTTTTGTTTGGTGTTTGCTATAAAATAGAGACTGCTTTAGACTTCTAAACATCTGTTCGTACAGGTTAATAATGTACGTTTTTAAAAGGCTCATTATGTTTGATTTACCCCAACTCGATTTAAAAAATAAAGTATCAGCACAAGAGTGGCAACTTCGTGTTGATTTAGCCGCGTGTTATAGACTGGTAGAGCACTTTCGTTGGGGGGATTTAATCTATACGCATTTATCAGCACGTTTGCCTGGCACCGATCACTACCTAGTGAATGCCTTTGGTTTAACCTTTGATGAAGTAACTGCCTCTAATTTAGTAAAGGTCGACTTAGACGGTAACATTATTGATGATACGCCATTTAGTATTAACCCTGCTGGTTTTACTATTCACAGTGCGATTCATGAGGTACGCGAAGACGCTCATTGTGTTATTCATCTTCATACCAAAGAAACAATCGCTGTTGCTACACAAAAAAATGGTTTATTACCGCTTAGCCAGTATTCAATGTTTTCACTGCCATCGCTTTCTTATCATGGTTACGAAGGGCTTGCGGTAAACGACGACGAGCGAAAAGTGTTGCAAGACGATTTAGGCAGCACTAACCATATGTTATTGGTAAATCATGGTGGCTTAACGGTAGGCCCAACGGTAGGCGATGCGTTTATGCGCTTTTATGATTTACAGCGAGCGTGTGAAATTCAATTAGCGCTACAATCAAGCTCGCAAGAGGTTATTGAAGTACCGCAGCCTATAATCGACAATATTTATAATCAAGCAAATGTAGTACACAGTGGCAGCACTGGCGGGCAACTTGCGTGGCCTGCGATGTTACGTAAAGCGTATCGACTTGACCCTAGTTTTGCAAAATAACCCATAGCGGTTAATAAGGAATTTTAATGAAAGTAAATCGCGTTGAAGTATTTGATATTCACTGTCCTGATAGACCTTCTTGGACACCTGTGTTTGTACGTATTCATACTGACGAAGGTATTAGTGGTGTTGGCGAAGCGGGCCTTGCATACGATTTAGGTCACAGTGCTGCAGCGGCTATGATTAAAGAAATGGCCGACGCCTTTTTAATCGGCCACGACCCATTTCAAACAGAAAAACTATGGTCACGTATGTTACGTGAGAGCTTTTGGGGTTTAGGCGGCGGACCAGTTGTATATGCTGCAATGAGCGCAATTGATACCGCGCTTTGGGATATTAAAGGTAAAGCGCTTGGTTTACCTGTATATCAATTATTAGGCGGTAAAGTTAACGACAAACTACGTACGTACGCATCACAATTACAGTTTGACTGGGATAGCGAATTTAAAGCGCTAGTACAACCGCAAGAATATGCAGAAGCGGCTTTAAAGGCGATGGCCGAAGGTTACGATGCAGTAAAAGTAGATCCAATTCAGTACGATAAAGACGGCAATACTTATTACGACCGTACAAAAATAATATCACGTACTGAAATGAAGCTATATCGTGCGCGTATGCAAGCTATTCGCGAAGCAGTAGGCGACGAAGTGGATATTATTTTTGAATGCCATAGTTTACCTGGCGTGACAACAGCCATTCAGTTGGGTGAAATTGCAGAAGAATTTGACTGTATGTACTTTGAAGAGCCAGTTAACTATTTAAACCATTCATTACATGCAAAAGTAGCAGATAAAGTTAATGTGCCAATTGCTGGTGGTGAACGTTTGTATAATCGCTGGGGTGTGCGCCCGTACTTAGAAGAGCAAAGTATTGATGTTCTGCAACCTGATATTGGTTTATGTGGTGGCTTTACCGAAACTAAAAAAGTATGTGATTACGCAGATATCTTTGATGTGCGTATTCAAGCTCACGTATGTGGCGGGCCTGTTGCAACAGCAGCATCACTGCACTTAGAAACGGCTATCCCTAACTTTTTGATTCATGAGCACCACACTTATGCGATTAAAAAGTGGAACCGCGAGTTATGTTTACAAGACCCACAACCTAAAAATGGTTTCTTTGAAGTGTCAGAAGAGCCAGGGTTGGGTATTGAATTAAATGATGAGATTGTTATGCGTTCTCAACGCGTAGAAATAAAATAATAGTCTTTTAACCTAACTTAGGTCATGCATTAAAAAGCCGGTAAGTGATTAGTCACTTACCGGCTTTTACTTTTTTGGTAAAGTTTTAGCTTGTTATAACTCGTTAATTCTACATTCTACGTCTTTAAGCTCAATAGTGGCTTTACTATCAAGGTGGCGTATATAGCATTGCTTGCCTTTAATCATCAATTCAAACTGATCGGGTGTATTGCGACTTTGCGTGTCGATAATATTATTACCATCCACATTGCTAAGGGTTACTGTGCTGCTGGTAGTAAATACATTCTCAGCTAATTGAGTTTCTTGTATATGTACAAGTGTTTTAATTGCTTTGCTAACGGCTGTTTTATTTGGCTTTGCCAGTAGAGCATGTTGCAGCTTAGGTGTCGGATCTGGATTTTGAGATATGCAGCCATTGAGAAAAAACGCAGAAAATACAACGATTAGTAAAAAGTACATTTTCATAAATTGGCCGTATTATTATAAAAAGAGAGTTTAATATAACTAGTTTTACTTAAACTTGGTAGTAGTGCTTAGCGTTTGCATAGCTAAGGTTATGCCATGTCTTATCGTTTGAGCATAACGCCTTATGGCAGTGCCATAGAGTGTTGTAGCTTGTATTTATTTGGCACACAGGAAAGTTGCTTGCAAACATAATACGCTGCTGGCCAAAGTGATTAAAAAGAATATTAAAACACGCTGCTTGTTGCTCACTGGTAAGTTGTAGTAATTCAAAACCAGAGAATTTAATTGCTATGTTGTCGTGCTGAGCAAGTAACTCAGCACCTTGTTGCCAGTCATTTAAATTACTTGGCAGTCCTGCATGATTAATTATAATCTGAAGCTGCGGTAGCTGCTTAGCGTAGTAAGCTATTTGTTTGGTTATTTCGCTATTTTCAATATCAAATTGAGCTTCAAAATGCAGTTTATTTGTAGCCAATAAATTAAGGTTATTAATACAATGAGGGCTTTTTAGTCTCACTGCATCATCTTCTTCGGTTATATCTCTTATACCACAAAGGCTTGAATGAGCCAGTGCATTTAGCGCGTGATTAAATTGCTCTGCGGGCGCATCAATTTGGTTGTAACTAATAGCCTTGAATGAAAGGTTTTTTAAATGCGAGCTTAGCCAGTTTAACTCGTTTATAGGTGATTGATTATCAAACCCAGCCTCAATGTGCACAATACCCGCAAGTTCAAAATCAGTACTTTTAACAAGTTGCTCTGCACTTATTGGTTGTTTAATTTTTTCTAGGTTAGGCCATGCTGGTGGGTTTTCGCCTTGTAGCCAAGTATATTGCCCCTCGGCAAGATTAAAAAAATGCACATGAGGGTCAATAATTTGCATGCTCATTGGGCTGTGTAACCACCATCAATACTTTGTAGGCTGCCTGTTATAAAACTGGCATCGTCGCTTGCTAAAAAGCTCACAAGGGCAGCAACCTCATCGGCTTGACCTAATCGGTTAAGCGGTTGAAGACTTGCTTCCTCGGCAACTATTTCAGCTTTGTTTGCGCCACTTTTTGCGCAGTACGCATCTATTGCGTTATGAAATAGCGGGGTTTCTATTGTGCCAGGGCATACCGCATTTGCTCTAATATTAAAACCTGCGTAATCAAGCGCTGTTGTTTTAGCCATTGAGGCAAGGGCATGTTTTGTTAGGTTATACGCAAAAGAGTTTTGCTTACCTATAATTGCCTGATCGGAAGCGACTAATATAATAGCGCCGCCATTTTGCGCTTTCATGCTTGGCAATACGCTTTGTATTGCGGCATAAGCGCCTTTAACATTAAGCGCAAAAAGTGCATCGAGAGTTTGCTCGTCGGTGCTTTCTATATTTGCGCTTAAGTGTTTTCCAGCATTAGAAACAAGTACATCAATACGTTTGCTTTGTTCACAGATAGCGTTGATACAGCTTTGTACCGCCGATACATCACTTACATCACACTGATGAAATATACCGATTTCGCTCAGCTCTATATCAAGGTTATGTACTTCATAGCCATTGTTTAGCAAACGCTTTACTACGGCTAAGCCAATACCTTTTGTACCACCTGTAACGACTGCAACTTTAGACATACTTACTTCCTTTATTGCTAACTAGTGAGAGTGACCACAGCCGCCTTCAGCGTGCACATGTCCGTGAGAAACTTCTTCACTTGTTGCTTCACGTACCGATATAACTTCAACGTCAAACGTTAGCGTTTTACCAGCAAATGGGTGGTTTAAATCACAATCTGCGTTAAAACGACCAACCTTAACAATAGTAACCTGATGACGACCTTGGTTAGAGCTAACCATTGCTGTCATACCAGGTTTCCATACTTTAACGTCGCCTTGTAGGTGCTTAAGCGGAATACGTTGAATTAAGTCATCAACACGCTCGCCGTATGATTCACTTGGCTCTAGAGTTACACTAAATTTTTCGCCAGCTTCTTTGCCTTCAAGTGCTTTTTCTAAACCAGGAAGCATGCCTTCGCTGCCATGAATGTAAGTAAGTGGCGCTTCGTTTGTGCTACTTTCAATTTGCTCGCCCGCTTCGCTAAGGGTGTAATGAAATTCAACTGCTGAATTTTTGCTAATTTGCATGCTTGTCTCTTCAAATAATAACTATGTTAGGGCGCAATTTTACGCGAAATATACGTGTTTATAAACTTAACGTGGCTGATTTAGTGTTTTTTGTAAATCTAGCAGTAAATCTTTTTTTATTGGTGCTGCTTTTTGCTTTTCAGCCTGTGGTATAAACAGTACTAATTGAGTGCCAGGCTTTAAAATACTTGATGCAGAGAGTTTGTTCCATTTTGCCAAGTCGCTATGAGGTACATCATAAAGCTGACTTATACTCCAAAGGCTATCGCCTGACTTAACTTCGTAATCTATTTCAATGGTGGGAATCGCAATCTCTTGGTGTTCTAAATAAGGGCTGATTTTGTAATCAACAGTTAATGTGCTTGGCAGAGTTTTAGGTTGCCCAACTAATAACTTTTCTCCAACACCTATTAAATTATTATTTTTATTATTAAGTTGTTTCAAAGCTTTTACAGACATACTAAAACGCCTGGCGATACTGTAAAGCGTATCGTTTTGTTTAACGATGTACTCTCCAGCAAAGTTTGATTTGAAGAACTGACTTTTTAATAATGCTTCTTGCCCTATAGGCAGCAGTAAAGTATGCGGCCCGTTAGGTGAGCTTTGATTTTTTAAATATCCCTGATTAATAGCATGTAACTGCTTTGAACCTATACCAGAGAGCTTGGCAATGACTGAAAAGTCGAACTGCTGGCCTATGTTCATCTGTGTTGTAAATGGTTTATATGCTAGCTTTGGGCGTTTAATGCCCTTTTGTG
Organism: Pseudoalteromonas sp. Z9A6; assembly: GCF_011378805.1. Taxonomy (NCBI): domain Bacteria; kingdom Pseudomonadati; phylum Pseudomonadota; class Gammaproteobacteria; order Alteromonadales; family Pseudoalteromonadaceae; genus Pseudoalteromonas; species Pseudoalteromonas sp. Z9A6. Next base: position 33,737 of record NZ_WTKZ01000014.1, on the reverse strand, counting down.
GATGTTTAACTAAATAACTTAAAGCGAGTAATTTGGGTACATAGCCAGCAGTTTCTTTTGGCAGACTGAGCGACCAGTAATCGGTGCTTTTACCGCGTTTTTTGTTTTTTTCGATTGCACGTTTAACACGGCCTTCACCACTATTATAAGCGGCCAAAGCATGTAGCCAATTACCATCAAAGCGTTTGTGTAAGTAACTTAAGTAATCAAGTGCAGCATCGGTTGAAGCAAGTACGTCTTGGCGCCCGTCATACCATTGGTCTGACTTAACACCAAAGTGATGCGCCGTTGCGCCAACTAACTGCCAAACACCAACAGCTTGCTGTGATGAGGCTATTGTTGGTCTAAAATCGCTTTCTACAAATGGTAGTAATGCGAGCTCCATAGGTAATTGCTTTTGCTCAATTTTTTTTACGATGTGATACAGGTAAGGCGCTGCGCGTTTGCTCACCGTTTGTAAGTAGTTAGGTTGCTTTGCATACCAGCTGATACGCTTTTTTAAAGCGCGATTTTGATAAATCGTAAAGTGTAGATTATTGGCTATATGCATCCACAGATCGGTGGTTTTTAGTGGGCGCTTTTTTACGATTGTTTTTTTGAATTGAAGTGGCGTAACTGCCTCTTTAACTTGAGGCGTTTGAGCTACTTCATCGTCAATATCATAAGTATAGTCAGGCTCAAAATGAGTAAATATTTGTGGAGCTTCTTGTGGTTCTTGCTCCGTTGATTGACAACCAAATAACAAAATACCCAAACAACATAAAACCAAACTGCGCATAGTGATCACTTTTGTAAATTCCTTTTATTATTTTAACACAATCCGTTGTGTTGAGTTATTCTGCGCTTTTTACACGATTTAGGCCTGCTTGTAAAAAAAAGTTACTCGATTTTATATTAAGCGCTTCTTGTTTATAAGGCTCAATAACTGATTCAGGAAACGACAGCATTAACTGCTCAATACTTTGATCTTTATTGTTTTTAACATGCTCCGTTATGGCTGTTAAAAATGATAGCGGCTGTTTCAGCTGCTCTTTTGTTAATGTGCCGCCGTGGCCAGGTATAATAATAGTGAGCTTTTCGTCGTTAATATATTGCTTAAGCAACGTTTGCCAACTTTTAAGTTCGCCGTGACCAGGGTAAGGAAGCCAGTCAACGATATCGCCACCAATCAGCACACTGCCATTATTAGTAGTAATAGTTAAATCACCGTTAGTATGGGCTTGCTGCGGCTCAAGCGTTACCTCAAAACCACCAAGGTCGATAATTTTACGACTATTAATTACTATTTCGGGTTTGCTAAGCTGATACTCCTGCCAGCGAAAAAGTCTCTTTTTTGCAAGCTTTAACTTATCACGCCATTTAGCTTGCTCTTCTTTGGGTACATTCGCTAACCGTTGGTAGCTCAGCTCAATGCTCTTTTCATAGGTGTCTAGTTTGTCGGTATATGCTGTTTGGTAAAGGCTAAAATTTTTATTTACTTGCTGATGAACAACGAGCTTGGCATCAGGATAAAAATTTTGCATAACCGCCATACCTAGCAAGTGATCGTCATGGTAATGCGTGGCAACCAAATAGCATAAAGGTGTTTTAAGGCGTTTTTTTAAATCTTCAGCAAGTTGTTCAACTGCAGCAAAATTGGCACTCGTATCAACCAGTAGGGCACATTTTTCGCCTTCAATTAATACTTGGTTAGAGTCGTAGAAGCGAAGCTTGTCTTGTTGCTTTAAAAACTGAATATGAGGGTTTATTGTATTCCAAGTTACGGCAGCGTAGGTGCTAGGTGCTATTGATAGTAAAGTGCATGCCAATAGTAAGTGCTTACATGAAGAGGTTATGTTTGAAAGTTTTAACTTCATTTATTATCTCTACGCTGAGGTTTAATTACTTTAATAATAAACAAAAAGCGCAGTATGCGCTTTTTATTTTTGGTGTTTGGGGTCATTTGCCAAATGCAGACTGAGTTTATCAATCAATTGGTCTTGATGCTGTTGTTCAACTGTAGCCTGTGTTTTTGCTTCTAGCAATTCGTGGCTTAAGTTTAATGCTGCCATTAGTAGGGCTTTTTGATCGTTTCTAACGGTTGAGCGTTGTTTCATTTGCTCAACTAAGTCATTTAGATTTTTAGCTGCTGCTATTAATGCATCTTCCTGCCCTTCGGGGCAAGCAAATTGCTGCTCTTTACCTAGCAACTCAACAGTGACCCGCTGGTTTTGCAGCTCAGACATTAGCTAGCCTGTTGTGCGCTTTGTAATTTATCAAGAAGACCAGATAAAGTAGTGCTGGCATCTTTTTGCTTTTCTTCATTTTCTAAAGCTTCAAGCTGTAGTAATTCGTTTTCATCGCTTAGTTTAGTGTTCTGTTCTTTTAAAGTAGCAACATCTGTTTGTAATTGATTATTACGTTCGATTAAAGAATCGATCAGTTGTTCGAGTTGTTGAAGAGTAGTGTTGTTCATAAAGGCGCTCATATAACTGTAATTAATGTCATGCAAATGTAAAGCAAAGTGTGTTGATTTGCCAGCATTTACGGTGGTTTTAGCTGATTTTTCTTCTGTGTTAAGGGATAATTCAGCATATGAGCTTTTTCATTCAGAAATGGTTCACTTTAACACTCTCTTATCTTGGTGTAAGTTGCCAAAGCCTAGTGCTTATGGTTCACTTACGATATTAAATTGCGTATGGCGAAAATAAATAATGCTTAGTTACAGACACTCATTTCATGCGGGTAATCCTGCCGATGTACTTAAACATTTAGTACTGGCACAAGTACTAAATTATCAAACAATTAAAGATAAACCGCTTGATTATATAGACACGCATTCAGGTGCTGGCTTTTTTGAACTGGCAGCTGCTGATGCGCAAAAAACGCAAGAGTATCAAGATGGTATTAAAAAACTTTGGCAACATAAAAGTGAACATGCTGAGCTTAATGAGTACATTGAATTAATTAAGTCATTTAACGACACTGACGAACTTGCATTTTATCCAGGTTCACCAAAAATTGCAGAGCATTACTTGCGCCGCCAAGATAAGGGCTGGTTTTTTGAACTGCACCCGCGCGATTTATTATTACTTGAAGAAAACATGCAAGGTAAGCGATCTATTCGTGTGCGCGGAGAAGATGGCTTTACTGGCTTAGTAGGTTTATTACCACCAGCATCTCGCAGAGCGTGTGTATTAATTGACCCACCGTACGAAATTAAAGATGACTACGAAACGGTTGTAAAAACCTTAGTTAAAGCTCATCAGCGTTTTGCTACAGGTACTTACATGATTTGGTATCCGGTTGTTGATAGAGAACGCATTGATAATATGGAGCAGGGCTTAATTGATTCAGGAATGCGCAACATTCAGCTATTTGAATTAGGCACTGAAGCGGATACTGACGTACACGGCATGACAGCATCTGGCATGATTGTGATTAACCCTCCATGGAAGCTAAAGCAAACAATGGATGCAATAATGCCTGAACTTGTTGGTTTGTTAAGTGAGCCAAGTGGTTTTTATAGAAGTGAACAACTCGTTGATGAGTAGCTTTAAATAGCGCTTACAATGAATGATAAAATGCCCAGCTTTGCTGGGCATTTTATTTAAAGCTTGAACCGATGTGTTAAAAAGTCGCGTTTAATGCTTTGGTATTAATTAAAATAAACAGCGTTAAAAGTAGCAAGCGTATTACCGCTGTTGTTTTTAAGTTTTAGTGACTCGCCTGTAATTTCCCACTTTGAAGTATTGTTAAGTACGTTAGACATAGCTGCTTCTTGGTCCATATTCTCCGAACACATCTTTTTTGTACTCGCTAATTGACTAAGTGTAATTGTGTGCTGCTCGGTACTATAACTTCCGCTAAAATTATTACAGCCTAAAAAGCCATTAACACGGTAGTCTTTGTCGAACTGAATAAACGGCTCTTTAGTTGTAACATTTACTGTTTGAGCATTTATTGTTATTGCTTTCCAGTACGTATTTGTAAGCGTTACGTCTGGCTTTTCAACGGATACTTTTGAAAGCTCAATTTTATAAGGGGCAGTTAGCTGTGATTCTCTAAATGGGTCGTTATTTGTGGTACTTGTGTAAAGTACTTTGTCTTTATTTATGATTCTGGCGCTTAGGCTATAGCGGTGTTTATCGTTAACTTTACTGGCATCATAAGTTAGCTCTACAGTAAATGGTGGGGCTTGGGTAATATCAATCACTTCTTGGGTTATTATATCTGCTTTTACATCCATTTTAGATACATCCGAAAGCGTAACTATTAACTGTGAACCGGGGCGAAGCATACTGCGATCTTTGTAGCTAACTTGAGTAGTTAGAGTCGATATTGATTTTGCTTGCTCTGTATTTTCAGTCGGCTTTGTTTGTTGATCACAACCGGTTATAGCAAAAGCGCTCAGTGCTAATAAACTAAGTCCTGTAAGTGCTTTTTTACGTGAATGTACTGCTTGATGCTTTTCCATGTTTGTTATCCTTACTCAATATTATCCTCCTAGTGTATTACCTAGTGACTTAATCATTCCTTAACTTATTTTAAACATAAAAAAAGGCGCATTAGCGCCTTTAATAATTAAAAACAAACGATTATTTTTTAACAAACTTAGTTAAAATAACTATGCGCTGGCCGTCAACTCGCCCTTCAATATGTTCAGGGTTGCTGGTTAGGCCAATATTACGAACAGCTGTTCCGCGTTTAGCTGTAAGGCTACTACCTTTAACGTCTAAGTCTTTAATTAGGGTAACAGTATCGCCTGCTTGAAGTACTACACCGTTGCTATCTACATGCTTTAAATCGTCATCTTCAGCAAGTGCTTTTTTAGCCCACGTTAGCGTATCTTCTTCAAGGTAAATCATGTCTAGCGCATCTTGTGCCCAGCCATTATCAGGCGCTAAACGCGAAAGCATTCTGTAAGCTACAACTTGTACTGCAGGAGTTTGGCTCCACATGCTATCGTTTAAACAGTGCCAATGCGTAGGCGTTATTTCGCTGTTATTCTCGATTTGATCTTTACATGTTTGACACGTGTAAATACATTTATCTGAGTGGGTTTCAGTTACCGGTGGTACTTCATAAACAGATAAGTTCTCGGTGGCTGTACACAATTCACATTGATTATTACTACGTTCGATTAAGGCTTTTTCAATACTCATGGGGCTCTTTCTAGTTCTGGTCGAGTTAACATTTGCTGCTATTGTACTCCAAAACACGAGCTCTGCGCCATTAGTCCCTTAATTTTGTGTGGGTATATTACTCATATACTTATCTTCAATAGTTTTTATATATCCTTGAGCGTGAAGGTTTTTAATTGCTAGGTTTATCTGGGGCAATAATTCTTTGTGTTTGCTCAATAAGCGAATTCTTAAAAAACCATGGGAATGCTGTGCGCCAAAGGCAATGTTTATCCCTAACTGCTTTGCCCAATAGAGCGCAGTTAACTTACCTACTAGTGCAGCTTCTACACGGTTTCTTGATAGGGCTGTCATAAGTTCTTTTTCGGATGGAAAGTCAACACGCTCAAAGGTATTGTCATTAAAGTAATAGTAACCTAGTACAGTTCCTATATTTTTACCCTTCAAGCTATCAGCGCTTTGCCAGTGCTGGGCATTTTTAGGCAAGGTAACAATCATTTCTGTGGCATAAATAAGCGGCTCTGAAAAAACATAACGAGGATCATTTCTCTCACTCTTAGAGAGCCATTCTAATGAAATAACATCAAAATCGATTATTTCATCTTGTAAATATTTGGTAATACGCTTTGTAGGTAGGTCGATATGAGAAGCTGAAATATTGGCATCATCGAGTACTTTTTCAATAATTTCGGGTAATATGCCAGGCTTTTCTGGATCATTTGTATAATATGGATAATGACTCCCTGACGCGCTAACATTATATTTGAGGGGAGTAGGATTAATGCTGGCATAGCTAAAAAATACAAATAGCAGAGGGCTCAGTACTAATAACCGAATAAAGTTAGTCAAATCTCTACCTTTTATATTAGTGTTGTGTAATTTTAACGTTTTTGCAATGACGACTATATTTATCTTATGCGTGTTGCATTAAAGTACACATATTATTGGCTGTTTTGCCATCTTTTATTTATAGGTTTAGAGCCAAGTGAAATTACATAACATACCTGATGAAGTACAAAAAATAACTCAGTTTGTTGCGCGGCAACCTATTTTTGATATAGACCAGAATGTTTTCTCGTACGAATTGCTTTATAGAGACTCAGCCAATAATGCGTTTCCTGTAGGCACTTCTGATGTCCATGCGACAAGCCGCCTGTTTTTTAATGCTTTAATGTTGGTTGGTTTAGATAGACTTACCGCACATCATTTAGCTTTTATAAACTTGTCATCAGAAACTATTCTCGATAACTTCCCCAAACTTTTATTGCCAGAAAATAGTGTTATTGAAATAGTGGAGCGCACGGGTAATATTCCTGTGGTGGCTGAGCGTGTGCAAGAACTTAAAAAAGAAGGCTATGTTTTTGCACTTGATGATTACGATGGCGATACAAAATGGGAGCCACTGTTAGCACATGTTGATTACATAAAAATTGAGATAGATGATCCGGTTATTAAAACCAATATGCGCATTAAAAAAATAAAACGCGCAAATCCACATGCAAAAATAATTGTTGAACGAATAGAGACGCATGAACAATTTAATGTATTAAAATTGGCTGGCTGCGATTTATTTCAGGGGTTCTTTTTTTCTCGCCCAGAAATGATTACGTATAAAGGTGTAGAGCCTTCAAAGCTAACCGTTTTTGATCTATTGCGTTTTACAGCAAAAGAAACACTTTGCTTTAAAGAAGTTCATCAACGAGTGGCCAGAGATGTCGCCATAACAGCGAGGGTTTTAAAGCTAGCTAACGCGCGTTCAGGCAAAGCAAATTTAGTCATTACGTCTATTTCACAAGCGGTTATTTATTTAGGTGAGGACACAATAAGACAATTTGTTCGCGTATTAGCAATTAGTGAGTTGGGGGTCGAAAAACCAACCGAATTAACTAAGCTTGCTTTAACGCGGGCTCAATTTATGTCGCTAATATTGGAGCAAAATAATAAAGAGTTGACCGGGCAAGGGTATCTGGTGGGTTTGTTCTCGGTGCTTGATGCTATTTTAGATGCTGAATTAAAAGACATAGTTAAAGAGTTTACTTTAGATGCTGCAATATCTGATGCGTTACTATTAGAGAGCGGCATTTTAGGGAACTGTTTATCGCTTATAAAAGAGTTTGAATTAGATAATATAGATGAAGCTATGGTCCATTTGGCCAACATAAACTCAGAGCTGCATATTGGCGATATATTTAATTTTTTATTGGATGCTGTTTTATACAGTGATGACATTATTGAGGCAATAGCAGAATAAATATGCGTAATTGGTTGTCGGTTATAAGTGTAGTGGTTGCTCTTTGTTTATTGTTTCCTGGTATTACAAAACCAGTATTAACAATAGAGGGTAACATAGATAAATCAAAATTAGCGCAAGCGGGCATTGAAATGCTTGCTGAAGAGGGTGATGGTCGGACTCGTAGCATGCTAATGATGTTCTCGAATATGCTAGGGCTTGATAAGTTAGAGGGCGAGATTAGCGCCTATAACAAAACACAAAGTATTTTAGGCACAGTTAAAGAGCTTGCTAGCAATAATAATTTATTTGTAGCTGCTTTAGTGGGGTTGTTTTCTATTGTTATTCCAAGCTTGAAGCTGCTATTACAATTGCTTTATTGTTGCCTACCTTTGAATGGGTTTAAGCAAAAGCTCGGTCTGGTTATTTGTGCATTAAGTAAGTGGAGCATGGTTGATGTATTTGTTATTGCATTAATAGTGACTTACTTAGCAGGTAACGCCCATGGTAAAAGTGGCGAGCTACTTGTTATGAATGCACAATTTGGTGAAGGGTTTTGGTATTTTAGCGCATATTGTATATTTGCAATTATCGCGAGTAACTTAATTAAAACACCTGCTAAACCGCAGTCTACATAATTAAAGTATTTGTGGTTGCCGTTAGGTTACCTTACAATCATTTTAAAGTTTATTAAAAGGCATAATGTTGCAACGTTTTTACTCTAGTTTACTCATGATAACTTTACTGCTCACTTTTGTGGGTCAGGCAGTTGCGTCTGTAGCTATGGTATGCGAAATGCCACATATGCCAACTAAGACAGCAACGCATGCCCAAATGCCAATGACACACAGTAGTGATGCAACAGCTGTTGCTAGCATGTCTGAAAATATGATGCAGATGGATTGTTGCGACGACGAAAGTACGCCACAAAATGACTGTAAATGCCCTATGAGTGGCTGCGCTGCTAACTCAATGCTTAATGTTGATACTTTATTTAGCGTTACTTTACTTGAATCTGAAAAAGTAAATGTACGTGTATTTACTACACAAATTAATATACCTCGTTCACTCTACCGCCCTCCTATGTCTGCTTAATAGCAGGATAGGTGTATGTAAAAATTGCGGTAACCCCGTTTATTGGTAACTCCTAAACACCTTTTTTGCTTCCTAATTTAAGATTTTCTTTTATTTTTAGATGGAGCAGGTGATGAACCACGCTGTAAGTATTAAAGTCGTATTATGTAGTGTTGTGTTATTTAGCACAGCCGTTAATGCGCAAAACAATCAAAATAACCTAAATACCGAAACACTAAAGCAAACTAGTAATGAGCAAACGCTTAGCTTAACGCAAGCGCTTAATTATGCGCTAACGCATGAGCCATGGCTAAAAGCGAGTGGCTACCAAGAAGATGCAGCAATAGCGCAAAGCATTGCCGCTGGCACCTTACCCGATCCTGTTTTAACGGTTGGCTTACTCAACTTACCTACTAACGGTTATGCGTTTGATCAAGAAGGGATGACGCAGCTTAAAGTTGATTTGAGCCAAAAGTTTAGCCGAGGGAATAGTTTAGCGCTTAGACAAAAAGCATTAGCACAGTCTGCTCAACAATACCCTTCGCAGCGCGCCGATCGCTTAGCACAAGTAAAAGCAATTGTGATTGAGTCGTGGTTAAACGCGTATCGTGCTCAGCGAAGTATTGCTTTAATTGAGCTAGATAAAGGGCTATTTACTCAACTTATTGACATTACCGAAGCAAGCTACGCAAGCACCTTAGGTAAAACACGTCAGCAAGATATTATTCGTGCGCAATTAGAACTCACCCGTCTTGAAGATAAGCTGGTTATGCTTGAGCAGCAATTTGAAAGTGCTAAAAACCGTTTAGCACAGTGGTTACCTATGAATATGCTTATGCAGCCTTTAAATACTGAGTTTACTAAAACCGCAGGGCTGGTTGATTTTGCGAGCCTTGAATTTGATGAGCTAATACAGTTGCTTATGACGCATCCCGCAATTATTGCGATAGATAAAACCGTAACGGCAAAGCAAACCGAAGTTGCACTCGCTAAGCAAAGCTACAAACCTCAGATGGGCGTTAATGTGGGTTATGGTTACCGGGATGATACCCCTATGGGTGAGTCGCGAGCTGATTTACTCTCTGTAGGGTTTAGTATTGATTTGCCATTGTTTACTGATAACAGACAAGATCAACAGGTTAAATCGGCTATTGCGAGTGCAGAAGCTACTAAAACACAAAAGCTGGTGGCGCTTCAAAAACTCAAAGGCATGTACTTTAAGGAGTTTAGCCAACTCGCTCGTTTGCAAAAACGCGATGCGCTTTATCAAAATACGTTATTACCGCAAATGTCAGAGCAATCTCAGGCAACACTAAATGCTTATACACGCGACGACGGGGATTTTTCTGACGTGATGCGCGCGCGCATTAGTGAACTTAACGCCAAAATTGATGCACTGAATATTCAAGTAGATCAACATATTATTACCGCCCGCCTTAATTATTATGCAAGTAGCTTAGACCCCCAAGTAATGAGCGAGCAAACTGGAGAATTACACAATGAATACTAATTTAAAGTTACTTGTTGCCGCCTTAGTTGGCGCAGGCGCCTTTGGGTTAATAGGCGGCTTAGTAATGCAGTTTTTACCTAGCAACTCGGCAATGAATGAACAACAAAGCGCAGACAAACAGCCCTTATATTGGGTAGCCCCTATGGATAGTAATTACAGGCGTGACACGCCAGGGCTTTCGCCAATGGGAATGGATTTAGTACCTGTGTATGAAAACGCTAGCAACGCTCAGGATGGACCAGGTGCTGTAACTATTTCGCCTGCAGTAGTTAATAACTTTGGTGTAAGAACTGCCAAAGTAGAGCTTAAAACACTTCACAGCGATATAAATACTGTGGGTTATGTGCAATATAACCAAGACCAACTTATTCACATTCATCCGCGTGTAGAAGGCTGGATTGAAAGTTTATATGTTAAAGCACAAGGCGCAGAAGTTAAAGCCGGTGAGCCTTTATATACATTGTATTCACCACAATTGGTGAACGCACAGGAAGAGCTTTTACTGGCGGTTAATCGTAATAATACCGTGTTAATTCGGGCTGCAAAGGCGCGTTTAGAGTCGTTAAATGTGTCTGATGGATTTATCGAGCGCTTACAAAAAAATAAAAAGATAATGCAAAATATTACTTTTTACGCAAAGCAAAGTGGTGTGGTAGATGAGCTAACAGTACGAGAAGGCTTTTACGTTAAACCAGGCACATCAATGATGAGTATTGCCCAGCTTGATGAAATTTGGGTAGAGGCGGAAGTGTTCGAGCGCCAATCAGAACAAGTGAGTGTTGGGTTGCCCGTTACAATGACGCTTGATTACTTAAAAGGTCAAAAGTGGGAAGGTAAGGTTGATTACATTTACCCCGCGCTTGATGCTAAAAACCGGACTCTGCGTGTAAGGCTTAGGTTTGAAAATGCAGATCATCGGTTAAAACCAAATATGTTTGCACAAGTGAGCATTCACGCTAAAGCGAGTAAGGCGCAATTTACAGTCTCTAAAGAAGCGGTAATTCGCACGCAGCATCAAAACCGTGTAGTTATTGCATTAGGTGAGGGTCGTTTTAAATCGGTAGAAGTCGACGTTGGGCAAATTAATAGTAATGAAGCGGTGATTTTGTCAGGTGTAATGACAGGTGACACGGTAGTGACTTCAGCGCAATTTTTAATAGACTCTGAATCGAGTAAAAGCTCTGACTTTAAGCGAATGGAAATGCCTAGTTCTGGTATTAGCTCAGGTATGAGCTCGGATTCTGGTTCAGACTCTAATATGAACATGGATATGCAGCCACAAAGCGCCACGGTTAACGGCACTATTAATGCCATAGATACACAAAATCGCATTATAAATATTAGTCGAGAAGCCATTGAAAAATGGAATCGAGAACCCGCCACAATGGACTTTGTATTAGCGCCAGATATTGATATTACTCAGTTTGAAAATGCCCAGCATATTAATTTTACTTTTAGCATTATTAATGATGAATTTGTAATTACTAAAGCGCAAAACGCAGAGCTGATTGATCATTCTACTATGCAACCTATGCAACATAGTTCTCACTAGGAGCCATTATGATAACTGCCATTATTCGCTGGTCTGTTGGCAATCGCTTTTTTGTGTTGTTGCTTACATTAATTTTACTGGGTGGAGGATTGTTTGCACTAAAAAATACGCCCGTGGATGCCTTACCTGACTTATCTGATGTTCAGGTCATTATAAAAACTACTTACCCGGGGCAAGCGCCGCAAGTAGTGCAAGACCAAGTTACATTTCCGCTCACCACTGCAATGCTTTCTGTGCCGGGTGCACAAACTGTAAGGGGTTTTTCGTTTTTTGGTGACTCGTACGTTTACGTTATTTTTGACGAAAAAACTGATTTGTATTGGGCGCGTAGCCGAGTACAAGAATACCTAAGCCAAGCAGCAAACCGATTGCCCGATAGCGCTACGCCAGAGCTTGGCCCTGATGCAACAGGCGTAGGTTGGATTTACTTATACGCACTAATTGATAAAACAAATAAACACGATATTAGTCAGCTACGAAGCTTACAAGATTGGTTTTTAAAGTTTGAGCTACAAACTGTGCCCGGTGTATCTGAAGTGGCTGCTGTTGGTGGCATGGTTAAGCAATACCAAGTCAATGTAGAGCCTGATAAATTACGTGCATATGGTATCCCGCTTAGCCTTATTCAAACGGCGATTCAACAAGGCAACCAAGAGATGGGCGCCTCGGTAGTTGAAATGGCTGAAGCTGAATACATGGTAACAAGCACAGGCTACATTAAAAGTGTTGCCGACCTAGAAGCTATTCCGCTTGGTGTAAACGCTAATGGTACTGCGCTGCAATTGCGTGATGTAGCCGATATTAGAGTCGGGCCGCAAATGCGCCGTGGTATTGCAGAGCTTAATGGCGAAGGCGAAGTAACCGGCGGCATTGTTATTATGCGCTATGGCGAAAATGCACAAAAAACTATTGAGCTGGTAAAAGCAAAATTAGAATCACTTAAAAAGGGATTACCAGAGGGCGTTGAAATAATCCCTGTGTACGATCGCTCCAACTTAATTAATAACGCGGTAGATAATCTAACAAGTAAGCTAATTGAAGAGCTGATTGTAGTTGCTTTGGTGTGTGTGGTGTTTTTGTTTCATGTGCGCTCATCATTGGTGGCGATTATTACGTTACCGCTTGGGATTTTAACGGCATTTATAATTATGTATTGGCAGGGGATTAACGCCAACATTATGTCTTTAGGAGGAATTGCAATAGCGATAGGTGCAATGACCGACGGCGCTATCGTCATGATTGAAAATATGCACAAACATATGGAAAAAACGCCCCTTACCAACGAAAACCGCTGGGAAGTTGTGGCTAAATCGGCGAGTGAAGTGGGTCCTGCATTATTTTTTAGTTTATTAATTATTACCGTCAGCTTTATGCCGGTATTTATTTTAGAAGCGCAAGAAGGACGTATGTTTGCGCCACTGGCTTACACTAAAACCTATGCTATGGCAGCGTCTGCTGGGCTTGCGATTACCTTGGTGCCGGTATTAATGGGTTACTTTATTAGAGGTAAAGTTATTTCGGAGCAAAAAAATCCAGTTAACCGATTACTCGTCGCAGCGTATCGCCCACTACTTAACTGGGTGCTTAAATTTCCAAAAATGACATTGGTACTCGCGGTGGTTGTTTCTGTTATTGGCTTTTACCCGGTAAACAAAATAGGCAGTGAATTTATTCCGCCACTTGATGAGGGCGACTTAATGTATATGCCCACAACGTATCCTGGTTTATCGGTAGGTAAAGCGCGCGAAATACTACAGCAAACCGACAAGCTAATTGCCACAGTACCCGAGGTTAAAACAGTATTTGGTAAAGTTGGGCGAGCAGAAACTGCAACAGATCCTGCGCCGCTTACAATGATAGAGACGTTTATTCAGTTAAAACCAAAAGATGAATGGCGCGATGGTATGACCCTTGAAAAACTTAAAAAAGAACTCGACGGTTTGGTTAAGTTTCCGGGGTTGACGAATGCGTGGGTAATGCCAATTAAAACACGTATTGATATGCTCGCAACCGGTATTAAAACTCCCGTGGGCATTAAAGTTGCGGGACCAAAGTTGAGTGAAATTCAAAAAATTGGTCAACAAATAGAAGTGCTTTTAAAAGATCTACAAGGCACTGCATCGGTTTACTCAGAGCGAGTAGCCGGTGGACGTTATATAAAAGTAGATATAAATCGTGAAAAAGCCGCGCGCTATAGCTTAAATATTAGCGACATACAGCAAGTTGTATCTACTGCAATTGGTGGTACAAACGTAACTCAAACCGTAGAAGGGCAAGAGCGCTACCCAGTTAATTTGCGTTACCCGCAAGCATACAGAGACTCGCCAGAAGAGCTAATGTTGTTACCCATTGTAACGCCTACAGGGCAGCGTATAGCACTTGGTGATGTAGCCAATGTATTTATTGAAGATGGACCGCCTGGTATAAAAAGCGAAAATGCACGTTTAAACGGTTGGAGTTTTATTGATATAGATGGCGTTGATATTGGTACTTACGTTGAGCACGCTCAGCAAGTGCTCGATAAGGACCTAATACTACCTGCTGGCTACTCAATTACGTGGGCTGGGCAGTATGAATACATGCAGCGCGCTAAAGACAAACTGACTTATGTATTACCACTTACATTAGCGATTATTATTGTGTTGCTTTATCTTAATTTTAGAAGCTTTGCTGAGGTCACTATTATTATGGCTACGTTGCCACTGGCAATGATTGGTGGCGTATGGCTAATGTATTTAGAGGGCTTTAACTTTTCAGTTGCAGTGGGTGTAGGTTTTATTGCCTTAGCTGGGGTAGCGGTAGAAATTGGGGTCATTATGTTGGTGTATTTAAACCAAGCCTATCAAGAAAAATGCATCGAAGCAGAGCAGGCAGATAAGCCACTTAGTTTAGTGCAATTACAGCAAGCTATTATTGAAGGTGCAGGGCTTCGAGTACGCCCGGTTATGATGACTGTCGCGACAATTATTATTGGCTTGCTACCTGTGCTGTATGGCACAGGCACCGGAAGCAAAGTAATGAGTCGAATAGCTGCACCTATGGTTGGCGGTATGGGCAGTGCAATTGTACTCACCTTACTTGTTATTCCTGCGGTTTACCTACTGTGGCGCAAACAAGGACTTAAATAATGTAAAGCAACAAGACGATAGAGCAGTGCGGTTACTACCCACGCATTGCTCTATAAAAATTACCTATAATTTGTAAGTTGTTCTATTAAAGAGCTAGTTATTACTCATATTTAAATTAACCAACTGTTTTTAAATGGCTTTTTAATTGGCACGCTTTACGCAGTGTATTACCTATACAGTCAACTAAGTAAGGAATGCACATGCAAGTTAAAACAATTAAAGAGGTATACGATTGGACCGTTTTGTTTCATACGCAAATGGCGGCTAATTTTTATAGCGTAAAGGATTTACTCGATGAACATAATGCAATGCTGGTGGACTACTACCTAAATTACGAAAAAAAACTCGCCGAAGATTTAGTCGGGTTTAAAGCGATAACTGAAATAAATACGCTCGATACGTACAGTTATGAATACTTTGCTAAAAATCCTGAGCTAATTACTTTCGAAGACATTAGTAAAGACCAGCAATTTGATGAGAAAGTTATTCAAGCTTACTTATCAGAGCAACATCAAAAAGTGATTGAGTTATATGAATACTTACTTGAACGCGCTGAAACTCAAAGTGGGCAAGAAAAGCTTCAACAAATACTAGAGCTTGAAAAGCAAGGTATAAAGCAAATGATGCAAAGTACTAATCGTCATATGGATATGTAGCTTTATAAAAGAGCGGGATTACTGAGTTTATCTCGCTCTTATTAGCTTTAAGGTGATTATTTAAAATAGCTGATGCTTGCATCGGCTTATTTTATGTCTGCGTTAAATAATCTGCAGAGCATTTTGATGGACTAAAATGGTATGCGTGTCAGTTGTATGGCACGCATAAATGGAGGTTAAACTTCTTCTGTATCTACAATTAAATCACTTGTAATTGATTCCAATGCTTCAATAACTTCGTCTTTATCCATACCATTTGGCAAAGTAACGGTAGCAACAGCGCTAAAAATAGGCACTCCCCAATTAGGTGCGCTTTGTTGTCTTGAATTTAAATGAGTAATATTAGCGCCTTTATGGCGTATTACACTTGCCAGCTCTTGAACAATACCTGGACGATCGTTACCTGTTATAACTAGATTAATTTGCTCTAGTGTTGATGGTTCAATCTCTGTGTTTCCGGTTTCAATACGAACGTCTAACTTAGGTAACTTATTTAAAGCACTTTGTAATGACTGAAAATGCTCCTCAGCAACTTCAAGTTGAATGATACCTGCAAAATGACCTAATAAATTGCTTAAGTTACTGCTTAGCCAGTTGCCATGATTTTGTAATACGACTGATGAGATGCTCTCGACTAAACCGGGGCGATCTTGCCCTAAAATAGTTATAACCAACTGCTTCATAAATAATTCTCTTTTTAAGCCCAAAGAAAGTAAATGCATAGGCATTAAGTGTATTGTTTAATATAAATTGTGTGTTATTGCACTTTGTATAAATCTTTGATTTTAAATTAATAAAAATGGATATAGTTGTGTTGACTCTACGCAGTATCAATAGTCATTATTATTTACTAAGTACTCTCTGAGTATTGACCTCGATAAATACTTTGTCCAATTATTTTATAATTTAGTTCACTTATAAATCATCGATTTGAAGTTAATTTAGGCATTTACCTCGCGAGTCTTATTTAAAAGTGTTTTAAAGTGCTTATTGTTACCGTTGTAACAATACTGTCATCTTGATGAAATATAATTTATTCAACGTTAAGATTTAAGGGTGTTTTGATGACTTCAAATCCGAATAAACCGACTTTTAATACGGATCGAAGCCGTCTATTTAAAGATCGGTTTGCCAAATTTGGTATAACCGCAGGTGGGATAATGGTATTGGTAGCACTGCTATTAATATTTTTTTACCTTCTTTATGTAGTACAGCCAATTTTTGAATCAGCAAAAGTAGAAAAACGCGATAGCTTTCAGGTCGCTAATTCGCAGCAAATAGCAGGCCTAGGTGTAGAAGAGCAAACTGAAGTTGCTTATTTACTCAGTCAGCAAGGGCAGGTTGATTTTTACAGTGTGCAAGATGGCAGCTTTGGTAAAAAGCTTAAAACATTAAACGCCGAGCTACCAAGTGATGCAACAAGCTTTGCAACTAGCGCGCCTTTTCAAGGGCATTATGCGTTTGGTTTAAAAGATGGCACTGTAATGGTCGTAGCACCTAAATTTTTGGTCACCTTTCCTAATAACGAGCGTAAATTAACGCCTCGTTTAGACTTTCCTCTTGGGGAAATGGCTTTGGAAGTAGATGAACAAGGCTCAGCTATTAAACGCTTTGCATTTAGCCACTATGAAGACAGAACAGCTGTTGTCGCACTTACAGAAGACAAACGGGTGCTGTTTAGCAGTTTTGTTGCTGAAGAGAATATGTTTACTGGCGAAGTTGAGTGGGTTGTTGAGCGCACAGAGCTAGATGTTGAAGGGCGTGTAGATGAGCTATTAATGTCTCCAGATACAACCCGTACTTTTGTACGTTCTGCTAATCAAGTTTACGTATACGATACACGTGACCCAAGTGATGTAGAACAAATTCAGTTACTTTCAGCTAACGAAGAAAATGCCAATATTGTATCTGCACAATTACTAGCAGGTGCAAACTCATTAATGCTTGCCAATGATAACGGCGAAGTTTCGCAGTGGTTTGAAGTTAACACTGACACTGGCCGCGAATATCAAAAAATACGTTCATTTGAAACGACTAAGCAAAGTAAATTAAATGTATTTACAGAGTTCTATCGTCGTACTTTTTTTACGACCAGCAGTAACGGTGAGCTTGGGGTGTACTACACAACAAGCGAAGCAAAATTATGGCAAGGTAAAGTAAGTGAAGGCGCAATACAAAACTTTGCAATTGCACCACGTTCAAATGCTGCATTAATTTTGGCGGATAACAAACTAACAGTATTAGAAATACATAACGAGCATCCAGAAGTCACTTGGTCAGCGCTTTGGCAAGAAGTGTGGTACGAAGGTTACCCAGAGCCAGGTTATATATGGCAGTCAACATCAGCCAGTGATGACTTTGAATCTAAGTTTTCATTAGTGCCAATTTCGTTTGGTACATTAAAAGCAGCCCTTTACGCGATGTTATTTGCAGTGCCTATTGCGCTTTCGGCGGCAATTTACACGGCATACTTTATGTCGAGTAAATTACGTAAGGTAGTTAAGCCCACTGTTGAAATAATGGAAGCATTACCAACCGTTATTTTAGGTTTTTTAGCCGGTCTTTGGTTAGCTCCATTGATAGAAGAGCACTTACCTGCAATTGTTGGGTTACTCATATTATTACCTTTAGGTATGTTAGCGACAGGTTTAGCTTGGACTAAATTACCAACCAAAATTCGTCATCGAATTCCTGAAGGATCTCATTCAATTATCCTTATTCCGGTCGTTTTACTTATTGGCTGGTTTTCGTTTGCGATGAGTGAATTTGTTGAGCTTTGGATGTTTGACGGCAATGTACGTCAGTACTTAACAAATGAGCTGGGTATGACATTCGATCAACGTAACTCGCTTGTTGTAGGTATTGCGATGGGGTTTGCAGTTATTCCAACTATATTCTCAATTGCAGAAGACGCCGTATTTAGTGTTCCAAAGCATTTATCAAATGGCTCATTAGCATTAGGTGCAACGCAGTGGCAAACACTAATACGTGTTGTATTACTTACAGCAAGCCCTGGTATTTTCTCTGCGGTAATGATGGGACTTGGCCGAGCCGTTGGCGAAACCATGATTGTACTTATGGCAACGGGTAATACACCTATTATGGATTGGAGCATCTTCCAAGGTATGCGTACGCTTGCAGCAAATATTGCAGTTGAAATGCCTGAATCAGAAGTAGGTAGTTCGCATTACAGAATATTGTTCTTAGCGGCCTTTGTACTATTCATATTCACATTCATTTTTAACACAGTCGCTGAGTTTGTTCGCCAGCAACTGCGTGAAAAATATAGCTCAATGTAAGCGGAGAGACATGACATGGTAAAGCAGTGGTTTAAGTCTGGTTCTCCTTGGATTTGGATGACCGGTGGTGCAGTGAGCATCAGTTTAATTTCAGTTCTAGGCTTATTAGCAATGATAGCCTGGAAAGGATTAAGTTTTTTCTGGCCTTCAGAAGTTGTGCAGTTTGAACTTGAAGGGTCAATTTCAAAACAAACCGTTATTGGCGAAGTTTATGACCGTGAATTAGTACCAAAAACGCGTTTAGCCGCGACAGGTATTGACGTTAGCGGATTTGAAAAAGAAGAAATAGAGCGCTTACTTATTAAAACAGGTAATCGTGAGTATGTAGATTTAGACTTTCGTTGGATATTAGAAACCGACATTAAAAATAAAACAACACCTGCAACGCTTGCTGTATTTGAGCGTAGTAAAAACGGTAATTTTTATGGTTATGTTGAAAGTGTAATTAAAGATGGTAAACCAGTCGAAGGCGATAAAATTGAAGCTCTACATGAACTTGTAGAGCGTGCCGTGGATTTAAACGACGAAGCACTTGATTTACAAAATGGTGACATTGGGCATATTAACTACGCACTTGAACGCCTTCGTTTAAAAGAAAAGGGCTACTTACTCGATAATGCACTTACTGATGAGCGTGTTGCTGAGCTTGCTCAAGAGCGTGCTGAATTACGTGCACAGTATGGTGTACTTGAAAAAGATTTATTTGCACTACGCAAGCAAGCTAAGCGTGACCACGTAACTGTAAAAGATATGCGCGGTGAGGTTGTAACGATTCCGATGTACCAAGTACTTGATGTTTGGTTTCCAAACGACATGGGCTTTTTTGCAAAGCTAGGTCACTATTTTGTACAGCTAGGTAAGTTTGTATCTGATGATCCACGTGAAGCAAATACAGAGGGCGGTGTTTTCCCTGCTATATTTGGTACTGTGTTTATGGTTATGTTGATGGCTGTAATAGTGACACCGTTTGGCGTTGTTGCTGCAATTTACTTACACGAGTACGCCGCTAAAAATGCAATCACTAAAATGATTCGTATCGCGGTGATTAACTTGGCTGGTGTTCCTTCAATTGTATATGGTGTATTTGGCCTTGGCTTTTTTGTATACATGTTAGGTGGTAGCTTAGACCAACTATTTTATCCAGAATCGTCGCCAACGCCAGTATTTGGTACGCCAGGTGTAATGTGGTCGGCATTAACGCTCGCTATACTAACGCTGCCAGTTGTTATTGTATCGACTGAAGAAGGTTTATCTCGTATTCCAAGTACCGTACGTGATGGTTCACTAGCGCTTGGCGCAACAAAAGTAGAAACGTTATGGCGCATAATTATTCCAATGGCAAGCCCTGCAATTATGACCGGTTTAATACTGGCAGTTGCGCGTGCTGCAGGTGAAGTTGCACCGTTAATGCTAGTAGGCGTCGTAAAAATGGCCCCTACATTACCACTTGATGGCAACTTCCCGTATTTTCACTTAGATAGAAAGTTCATGCACTTAGGCTTTCATATATACGATGTTGGCTTCCAAAGCCCTAATGTTGAAGCGGCACGCCCGCTGGTATACGCAACGGCCTTTTTATTGGTGTCGGTGATTATTACCCTAAACATAACGGCCATTGGTATACGTAACCATTTACGTGAAAAATTCAGATCGCTTGAACACTAATTAGTAAAGATTTTATAGGTAACAAAAATGATTACAGTCGCTCCAAAAGTAAACCAAGCTAATATAGGCCAGAAGTTAGACCTAGAAAATTTAACGGATGACCAAAAAGCGCTAGAGATTAAAGATCTCGATCTTTACTACGGTGATAAGCAAGCGCTTAATAAAGTAAATATGAACATTCCAAAAGGCCAAGTAACTGCGTTTATAGGACCATCAGGTTGTGGTAAATCAACTCTATTACGTTGTATTAACCGCATGAACGATTTGGTTGATATTTGTCGTATTGAAGGTGAAATATTACTTCACGGTCAAAACATTTACGATAAGAGCGTAGATGTAGCAGCACTTCGTCGTAATGTAGGTATGGTGTTTCAGCGTCCTAACCCATTTCCTAAATCAATTTATGAAAATGTGGTTTATGGCCTACGCTTACAAGGCATTAAAGAGAAGCGTAAGTTAGACGAAGTGGTAGAGCAATCACTTCGTGGTGCTGCTTTATGGGATGAAGTAAAAGATAGATTACACGATAGCGCGTTTGGCTTATCGGGTGGTCAGCAACAGCGTTTAGTTATTGCTCGCTCAATTGCAATTGAGCCTGAGGTACTTTTACTTGATGAACCAACATCAGCACTCGACCCAATTTCTACTTTGGTAATCGAAGAGCTAATAAACGATTTAAAAAACCAATTTACCGTTGTTATTGTTACTCATAACATGCAACAAGCGGCACGCGTATCTGATCAAACAGCCTTTATGTATATGGGCGAATTGATTGAGTACTCAGACACAAATACCTTATTTACTACACCAACGAAGAAAAAGACCGAAGATTACATTACCGGTCGTTACGGTTAATTAGTCCGTTATAGCGTGTTGTGCAAGATAAAGAGAGAAGGTAACTATGGAACATAATATTAATAAACATATTTCTGGGCGTTTTAACCAAGAGCTAGAAAATGTACGTAATCATGTATTAAGCATGGGTGGATTAGTTGAGCAGCAGTTAAATAGTGCGCTTGATGCTGTGAGCCGTAACGATGCAGAGCTTGCTCAAAAGGTACGTCAGAACGATTATAAAGTGAATGCTATGGAAGTAAGCATTGATGAAGAATGTACGCGTATTATTGCGCGTCGCCAGCCTGCAGCAAGCGACTTACGTTTAGTGATTGCAATTGCAAAAACAATTGCTGATTTAGAACGTATTGGCGATGAAGCTGAGCGAATTGCTAAAGTTGCACTAGACTCATTTACTAAAGATCAGCAAGATTTATTAGTAAATATTGAAAATATGGGCCGTCAAGTTTTAAAAATGCTACACGACGTACTAGATGCATTTGCGCGTATGGATGTGCAACGCGCATTTCAAGTACATAAAGAAGATGCAAAAGTTGACCGCGAATATGAAGCTATCACACGTCAAATAATGACTTACATGATGGAAGATCCACGCTCAATCCCTAAAATCATGGACTTAGTTTGGTCTGTTCGCTCATTAGAGCGTATTGGTGATCGCTGTCAGAACATTGCTGAATACATTATTTATTTTGTTAATGGCAAAGATATTCGCCATACATCTCAAGAAGATATAGAAAAATCACTATGATTTTTCATCCATCACGTATTTCTATTAAAGCGGCTTAGTGCCGCTTTGTGTATTGCAAGCTTTAGTGAAGTAATAAAAAGCGTTCACAATCTTGGTTAATACTGTAAAATTCATGCTGCAAAGCATATCAATTTGATTAAAGGGTCAGTTATGCCTACAAACGCGTTTTTAGGAGTATTTGCAAAATCTCCTATCAAACCAATGGAAGAACACATCAAGAAGGTTCATCAAGCAAGTAAAGCTTTGATACCTTTTTTTAATCACGTATTTAAAGAAGAGTGGGTACAGGCAGAAGAGCTTCGCATCACTATTCGCAATTTAGAACGTGAAGCTGATGATATGAAAAGAGATATACGTTTACAGTTACCGCGTGGTTTATTCATGCCGGTAGAGCGTACAGATCTTCTCGAATTAGTAACTCAACAAGATAAAATTGCCAATAAAGCGAAAGACATAGCTGGGCGAGTAATTGGTCGTGAAATGACCATACCAAAAGTTATGCAAACTGACTTTTTAGCTTACTTAACTCGTTGTGTAGATGCGACTAAACAAGCATCAAAGGCAATTAACGAGTTAGAAGAATTGTTAGAAACGGGTTTTAAAGGTCGAGAAGTCACCTTAGTAGAAAAAATGTTAGTTGAATTGGATGCCATAGAACAAGACACGGACGAAATGCAGATAAAAGTACGCCGCCAGCTACGTGATGTAGAGGGTGAGTTAAATCCAATTGATGTGATGTTTTTATACAAAATCATTGAATGGGTTGGCGAGCTTGCAGATATTGCAGAGCGCGTAGGATCACGTCTTGAGCTGATGTTAGCTCGTTAATTTAAAATCAGTTCAAACACGAAAGATTAAGGTTTTACAATGGATATCATTGCATCTTACGGCACGGTATTAATTTTAATTGCCGCAGCAGTCGGCTTTTTTATGGCTTATGGTATTGGCGCGAATGACGTAGCTAACGCCATGGGTACATCTGTAGGTTCAAAAGCACTTACAATCAAACAAGCAATTTTTATTGCGATGATTTTTGAATTTGCAGGCGCTTACTTAGCGGGTGGTGAGGTTACATCAACAATTCGTAAAGGAATTATTGATGCGGCACCGTTTGCAGATATTCCGGAGCTTATGGTTCTGGGTATGATTTCGTCTTTATTTGCAGCGGGTGCTTGGTTATTAATGGCCTCGTTCTTAGGTTGGCCAGTATCAACGACTCACTCAATCATTGGTGCAATCATTGGTTTTGCGTTAGTTGCTGTCGGCACTGAGGCGATTCAATGGGATAAAGTAGGTGGTATTGTTGGTAGTTGGATTATAACGCCCGCCATATCAGGCTTTATTGCATACTTAATATTTATGAGTGCACAAAAACTTATTTTCAATACAGATGCACCACTAAAAAATGCTAAACGCTATGTACCACTTTATATGGGTTTAGCAGGTTTTATAATGGCCTTGGTTACAATTAAAAAAGGCTTAAAGCATGTTGGTGTTGATTTAGGTGCAGCCGAAGGGTATGCCCTTGCAATCGCAGTTGCAGTAGTTGTTGCTATTATTGGTAAAATTGCTATTTCTCGTTTAAATATCGATCCAAAAGCAGATAAACAAATGCAGTTCAACAATGTTGAAAAAGTGTTTGCTGTTCTAATGGTATTAACAGCATGTTGTATGGCCTTTGCACATGGTTCTAACGACGTCGCTAATGCAATTGGTCCATTAGCTGCTGTTGTAAATATAGTTGAAAACAATGGTGAAATTGCTAAGAAAGCCGCTATTGCTTGGTGGATTCTACCTTTAGGTGGTTTTGGTATTGTTGCGGGTCTTGCTATTTTAGGCAAAAAAGTAATCAAAACGATTGGTGAAGGTATTACGCATTTAACACCTAGCCGTGGTTTTGCTGCTGAACTAGCCGCTGCTTCTACCGTTGTTATTGCATCAGGTACTGGTATGCCAATCTCTACTACTCAAACCTTAGTAGGTGCGGTACTAGGTGTAGGTATGGCACGTGGAATTGGTGCACTTAACATGGGTGTTATCAGAAACATCGTAGTTTCTTGGGTAATTACATTGCCAGTTGGCGCTGCCCTTGCTATTGTTATTTTCTACGTACTAAGAACCGCATTTGGGGTTTAACAAAAAAGTACTCAAAGACTTTTAGCTTGAAAAGATCTCAATGCCCTAGGTGTTGGGGTCTTTTTATTTGTGGAAAGAAAAAATGACCAATCTTCCAAGTATCAAACAGCTACAGTATTTATTAGCTGTTCATCAACATCAGCACTTTGGCAGAGCTGCCAGTGCCTGTTTTATTGGACAATCTACTTTAAGCAGTGCTATTCAAAATCTTGAAGAAACTTTGGGTTGCCAGCTTATTGAACGCGAAAATCGCAGCCTTATGTTTACCAGTATTGGTGAAGAAGTTGTTGAGCGCTCTCGTAAAATAATTAACGATACAATTAGTTTAAAAGAGCTCACTAAAAGCTTTTTAACACCACTGAGTGGTAAATTAACAGTGGGTGTTATACCTACAATTGCTAGCTTTATAGCGGCTCCTCTGTATCACTTTTGTAAAGAAACCTTTTGTGATTTAGAGCTGGTTTTAATAGAAGATACAAGTGATAAGCTATTGGATAAACTTGAGCATGGGCATATTGATTTAGCGCTACTTGCACTGCCATACGAAACCGATAAATTTCATACACAAGTATTGGCAAAAGATCAGTTTAGTTTAGTGCACCATAAGGATTACAGCGCTGCAAAGGGCGTAGTCGACTTTAATCTATTACCAGAGGCTAGCGTATTCTTACTCGAGCGTGAGCACTGTATGACAGGCCATGCGCTTAGTGCATGTCATTTAAATCGTGCTAGTTGTATTAACCCATTCGAAGCAGCAAGCTTGCATACATTATTGAGTATGGTTGAGCATCAGCTCGGGGTGACTTTTTTACCACAAATGGCGATTAACGCCGGAATTTTAGATAATAAAAATATGGTGGCTACACCATCACAAAGTGATGCATATAGAGATATTGGCATATTGTGGCGTAAAACTACGGGGCGGATCCGCGACTTTAAGTTATTTAGTCAACAGCTTGAGGTATTTTTAAAGCGTCAATGTAGTTTAGATTTTTCTAAATTAGAATAGGAAATGAATGAAAGCAGCCTATAAAGGCTGCTTTTGATTTTGAAGATGGCTTTCAAAAGGTTCAAGTTCGGGTAAAAATAGTAAATAAATCCATACCACTAAGTTAAAGTAAGGCACGCAGCCTAATACAGTAAAAACCTTAACTGGGTAGCCTTTAATATTTGCGTAACGATAACACTGATACGCGATTGCAAAATGTATAATCAGTAATAACATAACTAGCTGTGTCATACCTTTCTCCTTAAAAGCCCAAATAGCTTTGAAACCTAATACAAATATCAGTACTACGTCGCCAAAAGGTAATGTCATGTTTTTAAAGTGAAATGCATTAAAAGATACGACATTTTTCATTTGATACTGAAAGTATAGGCAAGAAAAGTAATATTGGTAGTAACAAATTGTTTAATTTTGTTTATTTTAGGCTAGCTTGTTGTTGGTAAAACGTTTTATTTTTTGAAATTTTTTCAAGTTCATCTTTTACTTTTTCAACAGGTATTGGGCGTGCAATAAAGTAGCCTTGTCCATAATCAACACCTATCTCTTTTAGTGCAAAAAATATCTCTTCGTTTTCAACGTACTCAGCTACAGAAAGCTTACCGAGAGACCGACTAATATCATTTATTGCTTTTACTAACGCTAAGTCTATAGGGTCATTAAGCATGCCACTTACAAATGAGCCATCAATTTTTACATGCTGTGCCGGAAGCTGCTTTAAATAATTAAATGTACTAAAGCCAGTTCCAAAATCATCGATAGAAAAATGACAGCCTAAGCTATTAAGCTTCTCGATCATTTTACGAGTGGCTTTTAAGTTATTAATACTCGCAGATTCAGTTATTTCAAAAATTATCCGCGAAGCGGGCACGTTATACTTTTCAAGGTTTGATTCAATTAATGGCAATAAGCGTTCATCTAAGAACGATTGTGCTGACAAATTAATAGCAACTTGGTTTAACTCTGGGTGCTTAGATACACAAGCAATAGCATTACGTATAACGCATTGATCCATCAAAAATGTGTCGTTAAGCATTTCTAAAGAGGGAATAAACTGGTTTGGGTATACGAGTTCACCTTTGAGTTTTAAGCGTAAAAGCGCTTCAAAATAAGCAACTTTACACTCCTTAAAATCCCAAATAGGTTGGTAATGTAGTTCAATATTATCTTGCTGTAGTGCTTGGCGAATTTCATGGCCCCATTCAAGCCCTGTTTGTAGTGTATTGTTTTGAGCATCTTCTTTTGAATAGCAATGTACTAAGTTACGCCCTAGGTTTTTGGCAATATACAAAGCAATATCGGCTTGTTTTAAACACTCATTAGGGTCGTTATTTTGTGTCGTGATTTGAGTTAAACCAATAGAGCAGCTAATAGTGTATATCTGATCTTCTGATTTAAAAGCATGTTTTTCTATCGCACTACACACACCTTCTGCAATAAGGTGTGCATCCAGTAAATTCATATTGGTAAGTATGACTGCAAATTCATCCCCACCAATTCTGCATACCAGGTGATCGTCGCCAATATTTGCTTTAAATAATTGCGCCACTTCTTTTAAAACTATATCGCCCTGATGATGGCCTTTACTGTCGTTTATTATTTTAAAGTGATCGAGGTCAATATAAATAACAGCATGCTCTATGCCATCATAGGTGTATTTATCTTGGCATATTTTATTAAGCTGTTGATCAAAATAATAACGATTATGTAAACCTGTTAATGGGTCATGGTGTGCTAAATGACGTAGTTGAATCTCAGCTTGCTTTCGTTCGTGTATATTGTCGATAGTTGCGGTTATGGTCGCGTTATTACGGCTATTTTTTATTAGCTGCAATCTGCATTCAACCCAAATTAAATTGCCATTTTTGTGGGTTAACTTTACTTCTATTTGTTGCTGTTGCTCGCCACCATGTAAAATATCGTTAATAGTGTAGTCAAGCCTTCCTTTATCTTCGTTATTACAATAAGCGCTTAATGGGTTTTGTAGTGATGATTTAACACCAAAACCGCTTAATGTTTCCCATGCGGGGTTAATAAAACGAATATTACCTTGCTGATCGAGCTCTAAAACAACTGTATTTAAGTGCAATAAAATACGCTGATGAGCAGAAAATAACTCTTTGTAACGCACTTCGCTCACGCTCAATTGTTCTACTTTGTAAGCAAATTCAGCATAACTCACCATAAAATCTTCACGTCGTGCGGCGTGGTCACACACTTTGTTTAAAAATGAAGGATCGTAAGGGGCTCTGATAAAGTCGGTAACACCCGAAAGCAAAAGCTGCTCAGCGTAATCGGCATCGTCACTTTCTATAATTGTAACAATAGCTTGTTTAGAATTGTGCTGGAGGATTTCTTCAACGAGTACACTCGAGCTCTCTGCACTTGATGTAGTGGCATCGAGTAGCACAATTGAAAACTGCTGTTGGTTATAAGCGTTAAGTGCCGCTTTAGCTGAAGTTACGTGAGTGATAGCAAAGTTTAACTTTAACTGTTCACTTATTTTGTCGGCCGTATTTTGAAGTGGCTCTAATAATAATAAGTTTAGCCGGCTACTTTTTTCTAAGTGAGTAGATAAAACATTCGCAAGTACTTGAGGGAGCATATCTTTGTGCTCAAACGGTAGCACAGCATCTATCCCATAGCTTCGGGCTGTTGTTTCGGCAATCCGCTCACAGTAAATTGGCGGAATAAGTAAGATTGGTGTGTTTTTTGGTGTTTTTAATAATCCTGAGCGGATCATCCTAGAAAAGCGCCAGCCATCAATTTTACCAACATTAATGCCCGTTATTATAATATCAACAGGGTGTTGTTTTAAAAGCTTTAAAGCTTGTTGACTGTCTTGGGCATCAATAAAGGTAAATACATTTAAGCTATCTAAAGTGCCCTTAATCGCGCGACGTTCAGCACTACTTGCGTTTAATATTAGCAATTTAAGCTGGTTTGGCACGAGTTGAACACCCCTAATATAACTTATAATAATTTAGCCGAATAAGAATAGTGACATTTAACCATAAGAACAAGAGAATTTAATGGCAAACACGCAAACAGACATTATAAGTTTGGCTGATTTCTTGAGCTTAATATCCGATACATATACACTTGGCGCGATTTTAAATGATGTGGATTACTAATTATGCGCGTGGCTGACTTTAGCTTTGACTTACCTGATGAATTAATAGCTCGTTTTCCTAAAGCGGACAGAACCAGCAGCCGTCTACTCACTTTAGATGGCCCAAGCGGAACTTTAGAACATAAAGTGTTTAGCGATATACTTGATTTAGTAAACGAAGGCGATTTATTGGTCTTTAACAATACACGCGTTATTCCAGCGCGTATGTTTGGTCAAAAAGCTTCAGGCGGAAAAGTTGAAGTACTTGTAGAGCGGGTATTAGATGAGCATCGCGTACTTGCGCATGTACGGGCAAGCAAGTCGCTTAAGGTCGGTAACGAAGTTATTTTAGAAGGCAAAGCCAAGGCAATAATGGTTGCACGCCACGATACTTTATTTGAGCTTGAGTTCGATCATAGCCAAAACGTGCTAGATATACTTAATGATATTGGCCATATGCCACTGCCTCCTTATATTGACCGACCTGATACCGATGCTGACCGTGAGCGCTATCAAACTGTTTATGGAGAAAAGCCAGGTGCAGTTGCAGCACCAACTGCAGGTCTACATTTTGACGATAAGTTAATGACAGCACTCAAAGATAAAGGCGTAAATATGGCTTTTGTTACGCTACACGTTGGCGCTGGTACTTTTCAGCCGGTACGAGTTGATAGTGTTGATGAGCATGTAATGCACTCAGAGTACATAGAAGTACCTGATGACGTAGTTGCAGCTGTTGCGCAAACTAAAGCAAATGGTGGGCGTGTAATTGCGATAGGCACAACTTCAGTTCGCTCATTGGAGTCGGCTGCTAAAGTTCACGGCGGCAAGTTAGATACGTATTTTGGTGATACCGATATATTTATTTTTCCGGGTTATCAATTTAATGTTGTTGATGCCATGGTCACAAATTTTCACTTACCAGAATCAACGCTTATAATGTTAGTCAGCGCATTTAGCGGCCAAGACAATATTATGGGCGCTTACAATACTGCAATAGAGCAGCAGTACCGCTTTTTTAGTTATGGCGACGCGATGTTTTTAACACGTAAGTAACAAAATATTGTTTAATACTCAGTCGAATATATTAAAACCCCCAGCTTAGTTGCTGGGGTTTTTGTTTGCGGCAATTGGCAAAACTGAATTTATCGCAGCTAATAGTATTAGTGAGGCAAAAAGGGTAGAATCAGGCGGTTAAATTATAGCTTGTTGGACTGTTTTTCCGACATTGAGGATGATATGAAATTTGAATTAGATTGTACTGACGGAAAAGCGCGCCGCGGCCGCTTAATTTTTGACCGTGGTGTAATAGAAACACCTGCTTTTATGCCTGTTGGTACTTACGGTACTGTAAAAGGTATGACGCCAGATGAAGTTAAAGCCACTGGTGCGCAAATATGTTTAGGTAATACCTTTCATTTAATGCTTCGCCCAGGTACTGAGATCATTAAACAACATGGTGATTTACACGACTTTATGAATTGGGACTTCCCAATTTTAACTGACTCAGGCGGTTTTCAAGTATTTAGCTTAGGCGCAATGCGCAAAATCACTGAAGAAGGCGTTTTATTTCAATCTCCAGTAAATGGTGATGAAATTATGATGTCGCCTGAAAAGTCGATGGAAGTACAGCGCGACTTAGGCTCAGACATCGTTATGATTTTTGACGAGTGTACGCCATACCCAGCAACTGAAAAAGAAGCTAAAGATTCTATGGAGTTATCTCTTCGTTGGGCTAAGCGCTCAAAAGAAGGGCATGGCGATAATCCATCTGCTTTATTTGGTATTATCCAAGGTGGTATGTACCCAGAATTACGTGCACAATCACAAGCTGGTCTTGAAGAAATTGGTTTTGACGGTTATGCATTAGGCGGCCTATCAGTAGGTGAGCCTAAAAACGAAATGATGAATATCCTTGATCATTGTGCGTTTAAAATGCCAGAAGACAAGCCTCGTTACCTTATGGGTGTAGGCAAGCCAGAAGACTTAGTTGAGTCGGTTCGCCGTGGTATTGATATGTTTGACTGTGTTATGCCAACACGTAATGCGCGTAACGGCCATTTATTTATTACCACGGGTGTAGTAAAAATACGTAACGCAGTGCATAAAACAGATACAGGGCCACTTGACCCTGAGTGTGATTGCCATACGTGTAAAAACTATTCACGAGCTTATTTGCATCACCTTGATAAATGTAACGAAATTTTAGGTGCGCGACTAAACACAATTCATAACTTACGTTACTATCAACGTGTTATGGAAGGTTTACGTAATGCAATTAGCGAAGGTAAATTAGAAGAATTTGTACAAGATTTTTATGCTCGCCGAGGCCAAGATGTGCCAGAGTTAGCAGATATAAAAAATTAAACTTTAAAATTAAAGAGGAAGTATCATGAGTTTATTTATTTCAAATGCACACGCAGCAGCTGGTCAACCTGCGGCAGGCGGTGGTTGGGAAATGCTAATAATGTTAGCTATTTTCGGTTTGGTTTTTTACTTTTTAATCTACCGCCCACAAGCTAAGCGCGTTAAAGAGCACAAAAGCTTAATGAGTATGATGGCTAAAGGTGATGAAGTACTTACCCAAGGCGGTTTAGTGGGTAAAATTGTGAAAATTTCTGAAGAGAAAGATTTCATCGTTATCTCTTTAAACGAGCAAGCAGAAGTTACAGTACAAAAATCTGCAGTATCTGCAGTATTGCCAAAAGGCACAATGAAGTCGCTATAAAAATAATAAGGACGACCCCGTGTTAAACAAGTTTCCAGTTTGGAAGTATTTACTTGTTTTAGCTGTGGTAGCCATTGGCCTTTTATATGCCTCTCCAAACTTGTATGGTCGCGATCCGGCCATACAAGTTTCAGGTGCTAAAGGCGCTGATGTCGATCTCAGTGTTGTAGACAAAGTAAACGCAATCCTTAAAACAAATAATGTAACCGCTAAATCGACAATACTTGAAGATGGACAAATTTTAGTTCGTTTAAAAAATGTTGAAGAGCAACTTAAAGCGCATGACTTACTTCGTGATTCGCTGAGCGATGATTACATTTCTGCTATTAATATGGCACCTGCTCAACCAGCTTGGTTAAAAGCAGTTGGTGGTAACCCTATGAAGCTAGGTCTTGATTTAAGTGGTGGCGTACATTTCACCATGGAAATCGACATGGCAACAGCGGTTGATAACCAGCTTGAGCAAATGGAACAAGATTTTCGCAGTGACCTGCGCGAAGAAAAACTACGTTATCGTAGTGTTCGCCGCGTAGCAGGCTCCGATCGTATGCGTGTAGAAATGCGTACCGAAGAAGACAAAAATGCTGCAGAGAGTTTCTTAGAAACTCGCTACCCGCTAAATGTCTACATTGATGACAGCAGTAACGATAAAGCATTTTTTGCGACAATGAGTGAGCAAAAACTCAAAGAAATTCGTGACTACGCTATCAAGCAAAATGAAACGATTATTCGTAACCGTATCAACCAAATTGGTGTTGCAGAGCCTAACGTACAACGCCAAGGCGCTGAGCGTATTATTGTTCAACTACCAGGTATTCAAGATACTGCACGTGCTAAAGAAATTTTAGGCGCGACAGCAACACTTGAATTTCGTGAAGTAGACGAAAACGCAGATATTAGCGCTGCTGCCCAAGGTCGTATCCCAGCGGGTACTGAAATGATCATGAGCCGCGACGGTTACCCTGTTGTACTTAAAAAGCGTATTATTTTAGAGGGCAGCCATATTACGGGCGCGCAATCTGGCGCTGATGAATACCAACGTCCGCAAGTAAGTATTACGCTAGATAGCAAAGGTGGGGCAAAAATGAATGCCTTTACCAAGCGTGCTATTGGTAAGCGTATGGCAACGGTATTTATTGAGTACAAGCCATCAGGTAAAAAAGATGCAGACGGTAAAGCGCTTCCGCCTATTAAGGTTGAAGAAGTTATTAACGTAGCAACGATTCAAGCCCGTCTTGATCGCTCGTTCCGTATTACCGGCATTGATAACCCAGCAGAAGCTCATAACTTAAGCTTACTACTTCGTGCTGGTGCACTTGTAGCGCCAATTCAAATTGTTGAAGAGCGCACAGTAGGTCCAAGCTTAGGACAAGAAAATATTGAAGCGGGTATGACTGCGGTTGCACTTGGCTTTGCGTTTGTACTTGTATTTATGCTTGTGTACTACAAAGGTTTTGGTATGGTTGCAAACCTGGCGCTTGCGGCTAACTTAGTACTAATTGTAGGTGTTATGTCTTTAATTCCGGGCGCTACACTTACGCTACCAGGTATTGCCGGTATTGTATTAACAGTAGGTATGGCAGTTGATGCTAACGTACTTATTTTTGAGCGTATTCGTGAAGAGCTGGCCGATGGCCGTAGCCCTCAACAAGCGATTCATTTTGGTTACGATAGCGCATTTAGCACTATATTTGATGCCAACATCACGACACTAATTGCTGCCATTATACTGTTTGCAGTGGGCACTGGTCCGATTGCGGGCTTTGCAGTGACACTTGCGATTGGTATTTTAACTTCAATGTTTACAGCCATCGTTGGTACCCGTGCGGTAATCAACTTATTTGTTGGTGGTAAACGCATTGATAAACTTTCGATTTAAGGAGCAGACATGCAAATTTTAAGTTTGGGTAGTAGAACCCTTCGTTTCATGTCTCTTCGAAAAGTGGCTATGGGTTTCTCGACGCTACTAATTTTAGCGTCGTTTGCATCAATTTTTATCAAAGGCCTAAACTTTGGTTTAGATTTTACCGGCGGTACTGCGGTAGAAGTGGGTTTTTCACAACCGGCTGACCTTAAAAAAGTACGTGATGCACTAGCTGATAATGGTTTTGCTGATGCATCAGTGCAGCTATTTGGTTCAAGCCAAGAAATTTTAGTTCGCTTAGCACCACGCGGTAGCGATGTAAAAGCTGAGGTGATTGGTAACCAAGTAATCGATGCACTTAAAAAAGCAGACGACAGCGTAGTAATGCGCCGTATTGAGTTTGTAGGCCCAAGTGTAGGTGAAGACTTAAAAGAGCAGGGTGGCCTTGCCATGTTAACTGCGCTTATTTGTATCTTAATCTATGTTGCGTTCCGTTTTGAATGGCGCTTTGCAGTAGGTGCGGTAGGTGCACTGCTACACGATGTTATCATTACTGTGGGTTTATTTTCGGTATTAGGTTTAGAGTTTGATTTAACTATATTAGCGGCAATTCTTGCGGTAATTGGTTATTCACTCAATGATACGATTGTTGTATCAGACCGTATACGTGAAAACTTCCGTAAGGTACGCATTGACGATACGATAGAAATTATTGATATTTCACTTACGCAAACACTTAACCGTACACTTGTAACATCAATCACGACTATTTTAGTATTGATTGCCTTGTTTGCATGGGGCGGACAAACCATTCATGGTTTTGCAACTGCATTACTGTTTGGTGTGTTTATTGGTACTTATTCTTCGATTTATGTTGCAAGCTCTGTTGCTATAGCAATGGGCGTAAGCAAAGAAGATTTAATACCAGAAGTAATTGAAAAAGAAGGCGCAGACCAAGACGCTATGCCGTAATGGTTTTGTAACTACTTTAAAAACCGCTCATTGAGCTAACACCGATCAGTTAAGGTATTTTTGATCGGTTGACCGATCTTTT
>NZ_WTKZ01000137.1:0-538 GCF_011378805.1 Pseudoalteromonas sp. Z9A6 | reverse complement strand
ATTTTTTAAGTCTTTCTAAGTAATATCTACTTTAGTTATATTAACTTCTTCGCTTGTTTCACTATCACATAAAACGCGTTTGGCGTTGTATGGTTAAGCCTCACGGGTAATTAGTACAAGTTAGCTTAATGGCTCACACCACTTCCACATCTTGCCTATCAACGTTGTAGTCTTCAACGGCCCTTCAGAGACTTTAAAAGTCTAGTGAGAACTCATCTCGAGGCCTGCTTCGCGCTTAGATGCTTTCAGCGCTTATCAGTTCCGAACGTAGCTACCGGGCAATGCCATTGGCATGACAACCCGAACACCAGCGGTTCGTTCACTCCGGTCCTCTCGTACTAGGAGCAACCCCTCTCACTTCTCAAACGCCCACGGCAGATAGGGACCGAACTGTCTCACGACGTTCTAAACCCAGCTCGCGTACCACTTTAAATGGCGAACAGCCATACCCTTGGGACCGACTTCAGCCCCAGGATGTGATGAGCCGACATCGAGGTGCCAAACACCGCCGTCGATATGAACTCTTGGGCGGTATCAG
>NZ_WTKZ01000136.1:0-687 GCF_011378805.1 Pseudoalteromonas sp. Z9A6 | reverse complement strand
TGTTTTCTTAATAATACTGAAATGACACAGATTTCTAAACACTACCTTTATTTAGCGCTGATCTCTTTAAGAATTGCGCGTGCAGCATTTTTTCCGTTTAAAGCAAAGCCAACTTCATGACCACTTTTATCTTTAAGGATTAACAGGTTTGAATCTACCCACATATCGCGAACTACCATATCATCTGAAACTGTATTAAGCTCATTAATAGGTAGTTTATATCTGAGATTATATTCATAACCCCTCATATCCCATTCAGCCATGTAGGCACCTTTGTCTGTAATAAAAAATACACCCCATTGCTGTAGCTCTTTATTTTCATACATAGTTGTCCACTCTTTAAAGTGAACTTTTTTTGAGCCATCTTTTACTGTATCTAAAATTACGGGTTCAAAAGCAGAGGTATTTATTGGGCCGGTCGTTGTTTGCATCGGCCCAGGAGAAGCACAACCACCAATAGTTAAAATGCTTGCGATTAATAGAATAGACTTTTTGTTCAACACTCTAAACATCCTTATAGTAAACAGAGAGGTACATAGTAAAGGCTGCAATAATTTCACCAATAATTACTTTTGTAAATAACTAATCAAAATATATAACAAGCGCAGACCTTTATTTAAAACAAAAATAAGTGCTACCCCCCTGTGTCAGGATCTGACTCTTATACACAAATAAATTAGGCTTCAA
>NZ_WTKZ01000135.1:0-714 GCF_011378805.1 Pseudoalteromonas sp. Z9A6 | reverse complement strand
TTGGATTCACTGGCGTCAGCTGATGCTTCAAGTGAACCGTGAAGTTCTGAGCAGTTTTGTCATCATTGTCGAATGTCAAATCTGCTGGATAGCCATCAGTAACTAACTCATACCCGTGTTTCTTATAATCCGCAATGCTGCCACTGGTACTATAACTGGATTTCGAGCCCGTTGTTCCTGAAATTGAATCCGTCTTTAAAGTTTTGCCGGTCGTATCATCAACGTAGCTGACACTACCTTTTTGCTGATCTGCGGTATAGGTGATCGTTGTATCTTTCGTCGGATCACTTGGCTGATAACGGCTACCGGGTGTCAAAACATGACCTTCTGGATCATGTGCTGTATAACCTGGTACCGTCGGTACACCGGCTGGTGTAACCTTCGTCGCATCACGTGGGTCATTTGGATAGACTACTCTTGGTACTCTAGGGAAGTTCCCATCACTTGAGCTTGGTACCAATGATCCGACTTTCGTGTATGTCACGGTCTCATTAACATCTGCTGAATCGGCATTCAGGTCAGTTACGACAGCTGTCTGCGCTTTATCAGCTACAGATCCCGACACCACTGGACTAACAACGGCATCAAAGGTTGTATCACCATTTGTCGCTGTCCAGGCGGTTGTTCCAGCACCACTCGTAATCACTTCACCAGTAACGTTATCGACAACGACGGTTCGTGTGAAGTTGACAGAATCAGTGTGCGGCTTGGCCA
>NZ_WTKZ01000134.1:0-788 GCF_011378805.1 Pseudoalteromonas sp. Z9A6 | reverse complement strand
TGATCGTTTGGATCGGTCAACCGGTCATTTTCTTAACTGATCGGCATTATGCTTTAGGCATCCTTTTTTATTATTTATTATCCAATTTTCTATTTATTGCCTGCCATACCTTTACATCTGCATAGATAAACCACACACTTTAAAAAAACTAATTAATAATAATTAATATGAAAAAAATCACGAGTTTATTAAGTTTGGTCATCTGTTTATTTTTATCAGCCTGTGGTGACGATACCAAAACACTTGGCGACACTCCTGGCGATACAGCAACCGCTTATTTTGATGCGCTTTATAACCAGCAAGACCTTCAAAAAGCCAGCACCATGGCGACCCCCAACCTTACACGTATAATGAAATCCTACGGCACCGCTAAACAGTTTTCCCGTAACTTAGTAAATATGCAATACGATGAAGTCACCATTGAAGTTGATATGACCAATATGAGCGTCCGTGAACAATACGGCGATAACGCTAAAATAAACCTTATTTTTACCGGCTATTTAAATGGTGATAAAATTGACGAAATGCGCAGTGTAAAAATGCTTCGTAAAAAGGGAAAATGGTACATAGATAAAATTGTTGCCGACCCTTACGCTCGTTAAAAATAAATGAATTAAACATAAAAAGGCCTTACATTTGTAAGGCCTTTTTCGCTTTAGCTAGGGCGTGTTGATCTTTGTGGATTGAAGTTTGTTCAATCTAGGGGCGATTTAATCGCGGCGCGAGGTTTGTAACCTATTGGGCTAAGTAAAAACCGAGCAAAGCTTCCGCGTCCTGCTCACGCCCCT
>NZ_WTKZ01000133.1:0-633 GCF_011378805.1 Pseudoalteromonas sp. Z9A6 | reverse complement strand
TCTGGTGGTGGACATTTAGCGTCACCTTGAAGCAATATTTTTTGATATTGCTCACGATATTTCTGTTTAGCCCCTTTATCTAGGTCGGGATTATCTATTTGAGCTTTATTCATTTCTTTAAGTAAGGTTTGCATATCCTTCGCCCATTGCATGCCGTCTTGCTCCCAAGCCCTTTCTAATTCTCGGATGTGGTGAGCATTACATAATGCATGTTGGCATTGGGTATATTGATAATATGGCTTCCAATGGTCATGACATAGCACACCGGTAAAGTGCGGTAAAATACCGGCCTCATCCATCGCTATTTTTCCTCTTTTTTTTTTTTTTTAAAAATAAGTCCACCAAGTCGTTGATGCACCATGAAGCCATCGCCGTTTACCGCCGATATTAATGCCAGTCTCATCAACATGCAAAGTTTGATGCGGGCTTTGTAATGCCGCTTTGATGATACCTTCTGCGCCCGATGACTTTACCAGTGCCGCTGCTTGTTCATTAAAGTTAAATAAACTGCCGGCACTGATCGGAATACCTAGTTGGTCACTAAAGTATTCTTCAATGCGGTTATAAGGGAGTAATTGATATTGTGATAAGTAAACCGCATGGGCTTTCACACCAACACCATATTGAATAGGA
>NZ_WTKZ01000132.1:0-819 GCF_011378805.1 Pseudoalteromonas sp. Z9A6 | reverse complement strand
CGAATGGTTACTTCAGATGTTTGAAACTGCTGTGCTAACTTTTCAACGGCTACTTCACCTAATTCATTAACTTGAACCAGTATATTGTGACGACGCTGCTGTGTGTTTCGTTTAGTCATAAAGCTCGTGAATTAAGTTTCATTTCGAAAGTTATGCGATTTTAAACGAAACAACCTAAATGGCAAGTGAACGAGCAAAAAAAACACAGTTTTATTCTAATAATAATAAAACTAAAAGTACGGTAAGCTATAACTAATTAAGCGATAAAGATAAATACAATGCAGTCATTTAACAGTATCAGTAAAGAATACTTAGCACAGCGAAAGCAAGTAGGTGAAACCTGCCGTTTATTTAATAAGAGCCCAAGTAAAGGCAACTTAAAACGTATCAAAGAGTTATTTTTAAAGTCGGGTGATGGTGTAATTCTAGAATCAGGTTTTCATTGCGATTACGGCAATCAAATAGTTATTGGTGATCGTACTTTTATGAATATTAATTGCACACTTCTCGACTCGCCATTAGCCAATCACTCAATCACCATTGGTGATGACTGTTTAATAGGCCCGAACGTTCAGCTTTTAGCTGTGTCACATGCTACTAATCCAGCAGAAAGGCTTAATAAGGAAAACTTTGCAGGCCCTATCGCGTTAGGCAATAACGTATGGATTGGCGCAGGCGCTATTATTTTAGCGGGTGTGAGTATTGGTGAAAATAGTATTGTGGGTGCAGGATCTGTAGTAACTAAAAATGTAATGGCTAATACCGTGGTAGCGGGTAACCCAGCTCGTGAAATAAGAACATTATAGCTATTACCGATGT
>NZ_WTKZ01000131.1:0-820 GCF_011378805.1 Pseudoalteromonas sp. Z9A6 | reverse complement strand
CTTTATTACAAGTCACTTTGAGGCTTCGGTCAATGAATGACCTCCTGTTGCTGCAGTGACATTATACAGTACATTTAGGCATGCGCTCTGCCAGAATCTCGAGACCGCCCACCTTGGCCCACCATAGTGCCTTAACTGCATTTACGGATGGAGCCATCAACACACACGACCCACAGCACTCCCAGGTCAAAGCTCACATGCTGGTGACCATTGGGACAGGCAACCACTGGGATCCAGTCTGTGCCATCGGGTGTGCAGCGAGTGACACCAGTTCGTTTGAATAAGCTCCCTTGAGAGTTTACACCATAGACACTGCCATCAGTTGCTACTTCAATCATGGACAGAAGTCCAGGAATATTCACAAAGCTGCCGGACCCTGAACAGACACTAGACGACACATCCTTCATGATGAAGATTTGGTCGTTGTGGTTCACTCCCCAACAGCTGTATGGACCACAGCTGTAGTACTTCAGCTTTCCACCAATATTAATCCAAGGAATGTTACTGGATAACCATTTGTTGTTAGCATCCATATTTGAACAGAATATGTCATCATACATATTGACACCTGCAATGATCTGATCACCTCCGGCATCCACCTGATTGAGAAGCCCTTCAAGCCTAACAAAACCGCCACTCTGAAACCTAAAGATGTTGTTTGCTGTATTAACCCCCAGCTGACCAGCAGGACCAACACTGAAGTGCTTTAGAGACCCGCTGATCTTTGTGAAGACGTTATCAATCAGGACGAATATCTCATTATTATTGTTCACGCCAACCACGGAGCCAGACCCAGCGTCTATCTGCTTCAGGTTACCAT
>NZ_WTKZ01000130.1:0-823 GCF_011378805.1 Pseudoalteromonas sp. Z9A6 | reverse complement strand
AAAAAAACAGTTAAGTCATCCATAGGGCAATTCGAACTTGAAACGCCCAGAGACCGCGCAGGTTCGTTTGAACCTCAGCTAGTTAAAAAGAACCAAACTAAGTTAACGCCTGAAATTGATGAGAAAATTCTATCTATGTTTGCTTTAGGTATGAGTTACCGAGATATTCGAGGCCATATACAGGATATGTATGGCGTTGAAGTATCAGAGGCCACCATCACTGCCGTAACAGACCAACTGATACCAGAGCTTAAAGCATGGCAAGCTCGCAGCTTAGATACGCTTTACCCGTTTATCTGGCTTGATGCCATTCATTATAAGATTAAAGAAAATGGCCGCTACGTGAGTAAGGCTATTTATACCGTACTAGGTGTCAATATTGAAGGCCGAAAAGAGTTACTTGGTTTATATATCTCTGAAAGTGAAGGGGCTAACTATTGGTTATCAGTATTAACTGATTTACATAATCGCGGTGTATCCGATATTTTAATTGCCTGTGTTGATGGACTAAAAGGCTTCCCTGAAGCAATAGCAACAATCTACCCCGACGCCGAAGTGCAGGAGTGCGTCATTCATCAAATTCGTAATTCGATGAAGTACGTTGCTTCAAAGCACCAAAAAGAGTTTATGACTGACTTGAAACCCGTTTATAAGGCTGCCACTAAGGATGCAGCAGAAGCCGCTCTTGACGAATTAGATGACAAATGGGGCAAGTTATACCCTATTGTTATCGCGTCTTGGCGTCGTAAATGGGGCAATCTGTCGGTTTATTTCAAGTATCCAGATTACGTGCGTAAAGCTATTTATACCACGAATGCGATTG
>NZ_WTKZ01000013.1:0-88101 GCF_011378805.1 Pseudoalteromonas sp. Z9A6 | reverse complement strand
ATCTGCAAGCCTAGCCCTTGAGTTATTATTCAAAAATCAGCTGCCTGATGTATTCATTTCAGATGAGGCTGAATAGTTACACTAAAATTAATTATTCCCATTCGATAGTTGCAGGTGGTTTACCTGAAATATCGTAAACAACACGAGAAATACCATCTATTTCATTGATGATACGGTTTGAAACCACACCTAAAAACTCATAAGGTAAATGTGACCAGCGCGCTGTCATAAAGTCGATTGTTTCCACACAACGAAGTGATACAACCCAATCGTACTTACGTGCATCACCCATAACCCCTACCGATTTAACAGGTAAGAATACAGTAAACGCTTGGCTTACTTTATGGTAAAGCTCAGCTTTGTGAAGCTCTTCGATGAAAATCGCATCAGCGCGGCGTAATAAATCACAGTATTCTTTTTTGATTTCGCCAAGTACACGCACACCTAAACCTGGTCCAGGGAAAGGATGACGGTAAAGCATGTCGTACGGTAAACCTAGCTCTAGGCCAATTTTACGTACTTCATCTTTGAATAATTCACGTAATGGCTCAACAAGGCCCATTTTCATGTCATCTGGTAATCCGCCCACATTGTGGTGAGATTTAATAACATGCGCTTTACCAGTTGCAGATGCCGCTGATTCAATTACATCAGGATAAATTGTACCTTGCGCTAACCATTTTGCATTTTTAAGCTTTTTGGCTTGCTCATCAAATACATTAATAAACGTGTGACCAATGGCTTTACGTTTATCTTCTGGGTCTGACTTACCCGCTAGATCATTTAAAAACTGCTCTTCAGCTTCAACCTTAACAATGTTTAAGCCAAATTTATTACCAAACATGTCCATTACTTGTTGGCCTTCGTTTAAACGAAGTAAACCATTATCAACAAATACACATGTTAGTCTTTCGCCAATTGCACGGTGAATAAGCATAGCCACAACCGATGAATCAACACCACCAGAGAGGCCTAAAATAACTTCGTCATCGCCTACAGTTTCTTTAATACGCTCGATAGCATCATCGATAATTTTTGCAGCAGTCCACAATTTTTCACAGCCACAAATATCAATAGCAAAACGCTCTAATAAGCGCTGACCTTGATGCGTGTGTGTTACTTCTGGGTGAAACTGTACACCGTAAAAACGTTTTTCTTCGTTAGACATTGCAGCATGTGGACAAGTAGATGTTTTAGCTGTTGTTGCAAAACCAGCTGGAATATCCATTACTTTGTCGCCATGGCTCATCCATACGTCGAGTATGCCGTTGCCGCCATCGGTAATGCTGTCTTCAATTGCATCAAATAATGCACAGCTGCCTACTTTTTCTACTTGTGCGTAACCAAACTCTTTTTTATCAGAGCTGTGTACACTTCCGCCAAGTTGAGCTGCCATTGTTTGCATACCGTAGCAAATACCTAGCACAGGCACGCCTGCATTAAATACATACTCAGGAGCGCGCGGGCTGTTTTCAAGTGTTGTTGATTCTGGACCACCAGAAAGAATAATACCTTGTGGGTTGAACTCGCGGATTTGCTCTTCAGTCACATCCCATGCCCAAAGTTCACAGTAAACACCAATTTCACGCACACGGCGGGCGATTAATTGAGTGTATTGTGAACCAAAGTCTAAAATGAGAATTCGTGAATCGTGAATATCTTTGCTCATGGAGTATCTCGTAAAGTCTGATGCTAAATGCCGCTTTGAATACCAATTTTATTAAACATTACTAATTCTTGCAGGCTAAATAACTCTCTAACCACGTTAAAAACTTCTTATTTAGAAGAAACTAAAAATCGAAATTTTTGCCTCGTTATTGAGCCATTTATCTGTCGCAATAATTGACCACTTTATTAATGCAATTGGTATTTATATAAACGACTAAAAAGAGGGCTTGCAAAGCAAGCCCAGTATATTAAATTAATTACGCTGCTTAACCTAAGCGGTAATTTGGTGCTTCTTTAGTGATTTGCACATCATGAACGTGCGACTCACCCATACCTGCTGAAGTAACACGTACAAATTGTGGTTTTGTATTTAGCTCTTCAATTGTTGCACAACCCGTTAAGCCCATAGCGCTTCGTAGGCCGCCCACTTGCTGATGAATAATCGTTGCAATAGGACCTTTGTAAGCTACGCGACCTTCTATACCTTCAGGTACTAACTTGTCTGCTTCGTTTGATTTTTGGAAGTAACGATCTGATGAACCTTCTTTTTGATCCATCGCGCCTAATGAGCCCATACCACGGTAAGATTTGTAATAACGGCCTTGGTATAATTCAACTTCACCTGGTGCTTCTTCAGTACCAGCAAGCAGTGAACCCACCATTACACACGATGCACCAGCAACAAGTGCTTTAACAATATCA
This sequence comes from Pseudoalteromonas sp. Z9A6, assembly GCF_011378805.1. NCBI lineage: Bacteria > Pseudomonadati > Pseudomonadota > Gammaproteobacteria > Alteromonadales > Pseudoalteromonadaceae > Pseudoalteromonas > Pseudoalteromonas sp. Z9A6. The sequence goes on along the minus strand of NZ_WTKZ01000013.1, from coordinate 85,731 downwards.
CCAGAAAAACGAATGCCACCATCAGCAATAACAGGAATGTCGCGACCTTTTAAGCCTTCAACAGCATCTGAAATAGCGGTAATTTGTGGAACGCCACAACCGGTAACAATACGTGTAGTACAGATAGAGCCTGGGCCGATACCTACTTTAACTGCATCCGCTCCGGCATCAGCAAGTGCAATCGCACCTTCAGCTGTTGCTATGTTGCCTGCAATAATTTGTAAGTCTGGGTACTCTTTACGTGTTTTAGTAACACGGTCAATAACACCTTGAGAGTGGCCATGCGATGTATCGATAAGTAAAACATCAATACCCGCTTCTACTAATGCAGCAATACGCTCATCAGTACCTGCACCAACACTTACAGCTGCACCTACACGTAAACGACCTTGGTCGTCTTTACATGCGTCAGGTTTGTCTTGGGCTTTTTGGTAATCTTTTACTGTGATCATGCCTTTAAGTTTAAATTCATCATCAACAACAAGGATTTTTTCAATGCGGTGTTCGTGCATTAAGCCTAAAATTTCTTCGCGTGCTGCGCCTTCTTTAACGGTAACAAGCTTTTCTTTTTTAGTCATAACGGTAGAAACAGGCTGTTCAAGCTTAGTTTCAAAACGCATATCACGACTAGTAACAATGCCTACAAGCACATTATTGCTATCGGTAACCGGAAAGCCTGAAAAACCTTTTTCGTGCGAAAGCTCAATTGCATCTGCAATTGTTAAATCGGCAGTAACCGTTACAGGGTATGAAACAATACCTGCTTCGTAGGTTTTAACTTTACGTACGTTTTTCGCTTGTTCTTCAATAGTCATGTTTTTATGAATAAAACCAAGACCACCTTCTTGCGCAAGGGCAATAGCTAAACGAGCTTCTGTAACAGTATCCATAGATGCTGAAATAAGCGGCAAGTTAAGTTTGATACCACGCGTTAAGCGAGTTGAAATATTTGCCGTGTGTGGCAAAACAGTAGAATGACCAGGTACTAAAAGTACGTCATCAAAGGTAAGAGCTTCTTTAGCGATTCTAAGCATTTTGGCAACTTCTCACATGTGGATCTAAGATAAGGAATTGCGGCCAAATTTTAACAGCGTTGTTGGCATGAGTAAATAATATTTCGCAAATATTTATGATAAAGTAGTGCAATAAATAGTTTTAGGTTGTTTTTTATGTTTTCGAAGCCTTCGCAGACGGTTTACACCGTGTCGCGCCTTAATAGAGAAATTCGCACAATCCTTGAGCAAGGTTTTGCATCTTTAGTGCTCACGGGCGAAATTTCTAACTTTATTACCCCTGCATCCGGCCATTGGTACTTTTCGTTAAAAGACGATAAAGCACAAATTAAAGCCGCTATGTGGCGTGGGAATAATCGCAACCAAAGCTATCGCCCTGCAAATGGCGCGCAAGTTACAGTAAAAGCGCGTGTATCACTTTATGAACCTCGCGGTGACTACCAGCTTATTGTTGAGCATATGGAACCGGCCGGCGAAGGTCAGCTAAAACAAGAATTCGATGCACTTAAAATGCGTTTGGCCGCCGAAGGATTATTTAGCTCTGCGTATAAAAAACCACTTCCGCAAAACATTAATCGTATTGGTGTTATTACCTCTGCAACCGGCGCTGCTATAAAAGATATTTTAACGGTACTTAAACGCCGTGCGCCGCAGCTAGAGGTAATCATTTACCCTGCTATGGTACAAGGCAAAGAAGCACACCTACATTTAATTAATCAAATTGAATTAGCTAATGTTCGTGATGAAGTAGACGTACTTATTTTAGGACGAGGCGGCGGATCACTTGAAGATTTATGGTGCTTTAATCACGAACAGCTCGCACGGGCTATTTTTGAAAGTGAATTACCTATAGTAAGTGCAGTAGGCCATGAAATAGATACAACCATTAGCGATTACGTTGCTGATGTTCGTGCAGCCACTCCATCAGCCGCAGCTGAGCTTGTAAGCCCAAATACGCAAGAGTTACACAACAAAGTAACGCAATTGGTTAATCGTTTATCTAACGCGTTTAAGCACGGTATTGCCGATAAACGCGCATTAGCAACACAGTTACAACACCGCCTTAATTTGTGTCATCCGCGTAATCAGCTTAGTCAAAAATCACAACGTTTGGATGAGCTAAGCATTGCGCTGCAACAAGCTATGCGCAATCGTTTATATCAACAAGAACGCACACTCAATAACTTAACGCCGCGTTTGATGCGCCAATCACCTGATAAAAAACTCGCTTCAGCAAGCCATCAACTCTCGCAATTACAAGCTAGGCTAAACCAAGCTATACAGCATCAGTTACAACAAGCGAATAATAGCTTAGCACTGCAAGCAAGCAGGTTAGACTCGATAAGTCCGCTTAATGTTTTAGCGCGCGGTTATAGCATCACTAAAACACAGCAAGGAAAAGTAGTTAAATCTGTGGGGCAAATTAAAACAGGCGATGTTTTAGTTACAGAGTTAGTCGATGGCTCTATAGAATCACAAATTATTTAAAGCTCTGTACTTAGCAACATTTTAAGTTCGCTATCGCTCGATGTGGAGGTAGTGCTTTTAAATTGTTGCCAAAACTCTTGTTCCATCAACTTATCGTTTAGCTCTCGCCATTGAGCATTACCAAATGTGTCGTTATCAGTGGGGGCGGCAAGTTCAAATTCACATACTGTTTTTTTACATTTTGCACTAACAACGTCAGGAATAATTGATAAATCAGCTGTTAATAAAAAATCTTGTAATGCCATCTCAGTACGATAAGCCCATTCTTCGTCGCGCGTTTGATTTTCAAATTTATCACGTAAAATCTGCTCAAAATCTGAAGGGCTCCTCATTTTCTTTAAAACACTTTTGAGCGCCGCTTTCTGTTCGGCGAGCTGCTGCTTAAGCTGAGTTACTTGCTCTTCTAAAGGTAGTTCATCAAGCATTTGGGTTTCTGAATTGGTTGTTGGCGTGTCTTCAGCGGGCTCTATACTAGCGACTTGCTCAGGTGCTGAACCTGTATTACTCAATACCTCATTACTTTGTTGTTCAGTATGAAGCTTTTTCTGTTTTTCATAACTTGGCTGCGACTTAACAGATTCCGGATAACTTGAAGCTGCATTAAAGTAGCTCCAAGTTAAACCTACACCCGCAATAAACCCAATCCCTAGAGCCAATAAACTATTCTTGTTCATGTTAATTCCTTTTAAGTTTTATTATTTTTAATTACTTATAGCATTGCACTCGTGTGCGATTCGTTTTCAGGCTCAGGATTTGCTAAAAAGTTTTGGTTCATACTTTGCGCCGGACACTCACAATCCGGTCGACCAATAATTTTAGCGGGTACGCCAACAGCGGTTGTGTGTGGTGGAACATTGCTAAGTACAACTGAGCCCGCACCAATTCGTGCGCCCTCACCTACTTCAATATTACCAAGTACTTTAGCGCCGGCGCCAATTAACACGCCCGCTCTAATTTTAGGATGACGATCGCCCTGCTCATTGCCTGTACCGCCAAGCGTTACAGATTGAAGTATTGATACGTTATCTTCAATTACCGCTGTTTCACCAATAACAATACCGGTTGCGTGGTCAAACATAATGCCTTTACCCACTTTACATGCTGGGTGAATATCGACCCCAAACACTTCAGAGTTACGGCTTTGAATAAAGCGCGCTAGCTCTTTGCGATTTTGTTGCCACAAGCAATTAGCCAAACGGTGCGCCTGAATAGCATGAAAACCTTTTAGATTTAATATAACCGTAAGATAGGTTTCTGATGCAGGGTCGCGGTCTTTTACCGCTTTAATATCCTCGGCAACAAAAGATAGCATACGATCACATTTTACAAATGCTTGGTCAAAAAGCTCTCGGATAGTGAATGCAGATACCACCGCATCAGCCAATTTATTAGCAACAATAAAGCTCAATGCCGAACCTAAACAATCATGATTCAAAATGCATGAATAAACATGACTTGCTAATAATGGTTCACGTTTTACTACATCGTTAGCTTCGTCGCGAAGCTGTTGCCAAATTGCATGACGCATAATACTGCACTGCCTTAAGTTGATATAAAATAGCCTTTTCCCAAGTCTAACGGATTTAACCACCAAGGTGTTAATCCCTTAGTTATTTGTTCTGGTTATTAGGTATAACTGTTTATTAAGTTTCATTATTAAATAATAAAAATGCCTCGATGCTTATAGCACCGAGGCATTATTTTAACGCTTAAAAAACACTTAAATTATTGAAATACTTTATCGACTTTCATCACTTCAATATTTTTTGCAGGAATTGCTAATTTATAATCAGCAATCACTTTATCTTCAGCCACTAATTCAGCAGGTTTATTAGTGTTATAAATCATTGGTGATGTTTGCTGCGATGCTAAACGTTTTTGCATATCAGCGCCGTCACCAGTAATAAATACATAGTGAACATTGTCTGTTTGTAAGTTTTCTTTAATAACGCGATTAACATCAGCAAGCGTTAGCGTTTTAAGTTTATTAGTTACGTAACTTACAAAGTTATCAGTGTTGTAAAATTCGCTATCAAGCGCGTAACCTAATTGGCGATTTTGACTTGCAACCATTTGCGGCACAAAGTTAATTAAAAAGTTACGCGTAGCTTCAAAATCACCTTCGCTCATACCATTTTTAATTAGCTTATCTAGCTCAAACAAGGCGGTACGTGTTGCAAAGTGCGCATCGTTATTAGAGCGAAGTGGGCGTAACCACACTTGAAATATTTGCTCTGAGCGCCCTAGGTTTGCATCTGGCTTGGTTTGAAACATACCACGTGGAAAGTATTCAATGTATGCGTAATCGCCATAGTTCATGCCGCGAGTTTCACGAATGCGCTCATATAAAAAGCTGTTAGAACTACGGTGCTCACCAAAGTACGAACGCACAAGCCAAAGGGCTGTCCAGTCTTCACTGCTTCTAATTGTATCAATAGGAAAACCAAACGATACAGCAGTCGATTGCGCCGATTTTTCTACAATCGTTGCATGATGACCTTTAAGCACTGGCGCATCAGGAATACTTAAACGGCTTTGCTCACCTTTTGGTAGCGTTGCAAAATCGCTCATCATTTTAGCTTTAAGGTTTGCAGGCACAGCCCCAATTAAGCCAACCGTGAGTTTAGATTGCGTAAGCTCGCTGTTATAAAACGCTTTAACATCATCTAGCGTCAACGCTTCTAAATCCGAAATATCACCGTAGTTGTAACTTTCGTAAGGGTGATTTTTGTAAAGTGCACTGTATAGCACTTCTTTGCCTAGCTCTTCATCGTTAGATGCTTTTAAGCCTGACTTAATACCGTCGATCATTTCTTTTTTAAGGCGTTTAAAGTCGTCATCTCTAAAACCTGGGTTTAATAATTGCTCGCTCACAAGTGAATACCACTGCGCTGCATTGTCTTTATGAATACGTCCTTGGAACGACAGCATTTCTTTATCTATTTGATAGCCAAAGCTACCCGCAAGCGGATAAAGTGCTTTTTGAATATCTTTATAGCTTATCGCCTCTGAGCCACCTTGTGCAAGCATAGCCGCAGTGAGCGCAGCAACACCTTTTTTGCCTTGTGGGTCGGCAGCCGCACCGGTATTGAATAAAAAGTTAACATCAATTAATGGCGAGCTATTCGTTTTATCAAGCACTTTAAATGCAGGTGCCGCAGATGCTTGTTCAAGTTTTGCAGTAAGCGCATTTAAATCAACTTCTTGCTCAAAACCTGGGGCTTTATCAAGTGCCGACATAGTTAATGTGGTACGTGCGTTATCGGTAAAGTATTTATTAGCAACGGCTTTAATATCTGCGCTGGTAATGTTATCTGCCGATTTATACAGCTGGTTTATAACCTCAGGATCGCGCTCAAAATGCATGTAGCTGGCAAGGGTTGATGCAATCGCTTGCGACGAATCAAGACCATTAATAAAGCTGTATTTAAGATTCGATTTCAAATCACTCAGTTTTTGACCATCAACAAGTTCAGTGCGTGCTTTTGCATAAGTTCGGTTAATTGCATCGCGTGCAGTGACTAAATCGTCTGCGTTTTCTACTTTAACAAATACGTGTAATAAACCCGGATCTTTAGTCTCTGGGTTATAGGCAAACATTTGGCTGGCAATTTGTTTGTCGACCACTAGCTCTTGATATAAATCAGAGTTATTTGAAAAATAAAGCTGTGAGATTAAATCAAGCGCCGCTCTGTCTTTTTTAGCAGGCTCCCACGCAGCGCCTTTGTACGATACAAGCAACCAATGCCCTGGTAGTGCTTCATCTTGCTGGTGCAAATATTTTGGCGCTTGTTGAACAGGCTCAGCTTTAATATCGGCAACATAGTTACCTTTTTTCCAGCTACCCCAATGCTTTTTAACCATTGCCATTGTAGCTTTTGGCTCTACATCGCCCACAATAACAAGTGACACATACTCAGGCTTATAAAATTTAGCAAAAAACTCTTTTCCGTACGCCATTTGATCAGGCATGGCTTCTATGTCTTTAAAAAAGCCCATAGTGGTGTGTTTATACGTGTGCTTATCAAACGCTTCTTCGCGTACAGCGCTTAATAATTTACGAATTGGGCTCGCGTTGTTTTTTAAGTACTCACCTTTTACCGTTTGCGCTTCGGTTCTAAATTGCTCTTCGGTGTAGGTTAAGTTTTGAAAAATATCAGCTTCTAGCTCAAGTACTTTATCAAGATGCTGCTTTGAAAAGTTTAAATGGTAATTTGTGTAATCGTTTGTTGTATATGCGCGGTTATCAACACCTGAATTTTTTAATATGTCTGAGTACACATCTTCAGGGTATTTTTGTGAGCCTTTAAACATCATGTGTTCAAAAAAGTGAGCAAAGCCTGTTTTGCCCTCTTCAACTTCGTTACGCGACCCTACCGATACCGGAATTTGCAGCGACACTACATCAGGGTAATCGGTTTTAACAACCATGACACGTAAGCCGTTTTCTAGCTCTTCAATTAAGTAATCTTGTGAAAAAACACGGTCATCAGCTTTATTTACTTGTTCTTGTTGTGCTGTTGTTTGCGTGCTTTGGTTTTGTTGCATGGCGCAACCCGTTAACGCCAGTGATACCGCTAAGCTGGTTGCTAATAATTTAAATTTCATTGTTGTCCCTTTTTAAATTGAGCAAATTTGTTATCAGATTTAACTCTTTAATTATGCCCCAAAGCCAATAAATATAAGAGCCCCAAGGGAATTTATTATGTAAACAACTGTGTCAATTATAAATTATGGGAACAAGCACAATGAATAAACATCATGTTAGTTGAAAAACTTTCACTAAATAAATCTATCTAGACGTCTAAATGGCTGCTATATTAAATCCATCTAAACAAACTTAGCTGGAATGAGGATTATGGCTTTATCACTAAAAGAGAAGATAGTGGACACCAACCAAGGTGTTTATCTTATTGGTACTACCCCGCCTAAAATTGGCACCGATAAAGCGCAATTAAAAATCATTGCAGAAAAGCTATTAGGTCGCTTACACGAAATTGAATACGACGGCGTGATAATTTACGACATTCAAGACGAAAGCAGCCGCACTAATCAAGACCGCCCATTTGCGTTTAAACAAACCGTTGATCCGCGTGAATACAGCCATTTACTTCGTAATTTATCTGCACAAGATGTGATTACTTATAAAAGTGTGGCGCAGCGTGGCGTAGGCGAATTTAAAGATTGGCTAAGTAAAACTAAAAACGACTACGATTTACAAAATGTTGTTTTAGTAGGTAGCCCATCATCGATAGGCGATATAAAGCTAAGCCTGCCAGATGCGTATAAAGCATTGGCTGAGCAATCAGATGATTTCTTTTTAGGTGGCGTTACGATTGCTGAGCGCCATTCAAGTAAACGAAATGAGCACGAACGATTAATAGAAAAAACAGCACAAGGTTGTCAGTTTTTTATATCGCAAGCTGTTTACGACGCACAAGCTACTATAGAGCTAATTACTAGCTACGCACGTACATGTAAAGCACAAGGGATTACACCTCAACGTATTATATTAACGTTTACCCCGTGCGGCGGCGAAAAAACCTTAGACTTTATGCAATGGTTGGGTATCTCAGTGCCAGAGGCAACTAAATGGCGCATGCTTGATGCAGACAATACATTAAGCGAATCAGTCCGTATTTGCCGCGAAAACCTCGACTTAATACTTAAAAGCTGTGCGCATTTAGATGTACCGCTGGGCCTAAATATTGAAAGCTTAACAAACCGTAAAGAAGAAATTGACGCGTCAATTAACCTATACCGTTTATTAAAAGCCATTATGGAATTAAACCTTGCGGAAAAGCTAATAGCTTAAAGACTAGGTTAGAGCTAATTAACACCCTTCTTGGCAAGCCTAATGGCTTGCTTTTTTATGTCCGTTCTTTGAAAAATTAATTAATAAATACAAGTAAAAATTTGCAGCTTAAGCTATCCATGAAAGCTATTTTTGGTTATTACTCTCAAGCCTTTTTAAGGCAAACCCCATAGAGGAGCACATAACACCAAAAATTATTCCCTCATTAGATATAAATCTAATGCTAGGAAACGTTTCAAATAAGCTTATTATTGCTAAGGAAAAAATAAAACCTATCGCAGAAAAAACCAGCCAAGTTTGTGTGGCATGAGTCATGACGAACCTCCTTTTATTGTGCTTTTTTAGCGAGCTTGTACGCTTGTTTATTTTTATACATTGCGTGGTCTGCATCACTTAATAGCGCTTCAAAGGGCTGCTTTTGTTTATTAGTAAAACTATAACCAATACTAAGCGATAAATCGCAAACGTCTTCTTTGAGTAAGGCTTTTGAACACTCAGTCGAAATTTTATCCATGATGTAGTTAATTTTGCTTTTATCGCTTACTTGCATTACTGCAACAAACTCATCGCCACCTAAGCGCCCTACTATATCAGCATCTCTTAAATGCGTTTTTAGCGTATCTGCCAATATAATTAAGGCTTTGTCGCCCACTTCATGTCCGCAGGTGTCGTTTAATTTTTTAAAGTCGTTTATATCAATAAACAAACAACACACGTCAAAGCCTAAACGTAGCGCTAAGTTAAGTTTTTGCTGGGCTAATAAGTTAAGTGCTCGGCGGTTATAAATATTCGTTAATGAGTCTAACATGGCTATTTCGCGCATTTGCTCATAGCTATACACAAGCGCTAGGTCGTCTTCAATTAAATCGCGTAGTTGCTCTATGAGTTCAAAGTATTCATCGGTATAGCTTGTTTTTTTAGTGTCTTTTAAACATAGCGTGCCAAATACTTCGCCTTCAGGCCAATGAATAGGTAAACCTAGGTAGGATTCAACACCATCTTCAACTACTTCTGGTAGGGTGTTCCATGCATCGTTATTGCTTGCATCATTAACATATAAAATATTTTTAGTTTCAGCAACGTACCGACAAAACAGAGGTGTTTGAGGAGGGAGTATAGGATTGGTCTCAAAGTTAGATCCACCTTCGTTGCTTCTAATAACAACGCGATAGCCTTTGCTTGTTGCCTGAACTATATAACCAGACGGGGCTGAAAAAAGCCCCGTTATAAGGTCGATTGTTTTTTGCCATTTATGCAAAGATATTTGGCCATCAATACCAGAAAATGCCCATTGATCAATTTCAAACATTGCTTTACCTCGGCTATTTAGTAGCTCCAGTATAGGCAAGAAAGCAAAGTAAAAGCTATTATTTACGACGTCTACTTGGCTCTCTTTTACCAGTGATGCGTTTTTTATCGCGATCTTTTCGCGACTTGTTAGTATTTTTACGATTATCTTTTGGCTTTTTATTAGGATCTGGCTCGTAACCTTCTAACCACTGCGGCGTTAAACGCGTATCGAGTAGTACTTCAATTTCTTCTAGCAGCCATTGCTCATCAAGACTTACCAGCGACATAGCAAGTCCTTGTTCGCCAGCACGACCTGTACGGCCAATACGGTGCACGTAATCCTCGGCAATGTACGGTAGTTCAAAGTTAATTACGTATCTAAGTGTAGAAATATCTAAACCACGCGCAGCTACATCGGTTGCAACAAGTACGCGTGTAATACCTTCTTTAAAGTTTTGCAATGCACGGTCGCGTGCGCCTTGCGATTTGTCGCCATGGATTGATTCGGTTTTTAAACCGTCTTTACACATTTCTTTAGCAAGCTGATCAGCCATTTGTTTTGTGCGAGTAAAAATAAGCACTTGGCGCCAGTTTTTCATACCAATCATGTGCGATACAAGTTCGCGCTTACGATCCTCATCTACAGCGTAAATAACTTGCTCTACTTCAACTGCGGCTGAGTTACGTTTATCAACTTCAATTAGTTCTGGGTTTTTAAGTAACTTTTTACTGAGTTCAAACACGCTGTCATCAAACGTAGCTGAAAATAGTAAAGTTTGGCGATCGCCCGGGATATGTCGCAATATACGTCTAATTTCATCAATAAAGCCCATATCAAGCATGCGGTCAGCTTCGTCAAACACTAAGGAGTCTACGCTTGAAAGTACCACACTGCCTTTAACTATATGATCAAGCAAACGCCCAGGTGTTGCCACTATAACTTGCGCTGTTTTAAGTGCTTTTATTTGAGGGCCAATACTTGCGCCACCATAGGCTAAAGCGCCATTGATATTAGTGCCTTGTGCGTACTTTTCAAAGCTTGCAAATACTTGCTGAGCAAGCTCACGGGTTGGCGTTAAAATGACTACACGTGCAAGGCCTTGCTCATCTTTTTTATGGGTATTTAAAAGCTTATGTAATAAAGGTAAAACAAAGGCGGCAGTTTTACCCGTTCCTGTTTGCGCGCTGCCCATTACATCACTTCCGGCTAAAATAGGCGGAATAGTTCTAATCTGAATTGCGGTTGGTTGAGTGTAATTATTTTGCTCAATCGCTGTTAATAATAACGGGTCGAGATTAAGTGATGAGAACGTAGTGGCAGACATAGGCTTAGCTTTAAAATAACAAAGAGCGCTATTGTACGCATATTACTGTACTGCGTAAATTAACCAGTCCAGAAAAGTATTTAATCGTGGTTGCTCACTTTCGCTTTAGCGCTAAAACAATAAAAAAACCAATAAAAAAGGCGCTAAATAACAGCTGTATTTAGCGCCTTTTATAATTTGCTGTAGCTTTATGCTGGCTTTAGTGTCGCTTTACGCTCGTTGTAAAACGCTATTAAATCGTCAACTGTTGCTTGGCAGTATTCGCGTATACCCGAAACCACCATGTGCTTTTCACCACTACCCACTTTAACGCCGTTTTCCAACAGGTTAAAACGTAGTGTGATTTTTCCGCGCTTACCAGCATACTCAAAACTAGGCTCTGCAAACTCAAGTTCTGGTTCTGTAATATCAAGATTATCAAGATTGATAAGCATTGATTCGTAAATCACCATCGGACGAGCAGGGTTTATCATTACCTCTTGCTTACCCATTAATGGAATAATTACATGCGGAAAAGTAGTACCAGAAAACTCAACATAATTTTTTATAAGACTATTAGTTAATGCTGGGCATTGGCTGGTTTTACCGCTGCGCTTTACCTTTAAAATTACTTTTTCGCCATTGGTTACATCAAACTCATCAGCTCCCTCAGGAAAATTAAGTTTGGTGTTTTCATCAACCATACCGGCAAAAGTAAATTCCATTTGTTCACTAATACCGTAGCGGTCTAGTACCAATGAAAAAAGTAAGTCTCCTGGCGCGCAAAACTTTTTGGCATCTTTGTCGTGAAGTGGATTGTAATCGTCGGCAACGCATTTAGCGAATCGACAACCCTGCTCACGAGAGATAGAAACATAATCAGCATGCTGCTGAAAAAAAGGACTTAACATAGTTTGTTCACTGCTTAAACTGCTTATAACCTATCTATATTACCAGAAAAAAAATATTGAGAGGTCGAATCTGTTAGATTAATGGCTAAATAAAACAGAGCAATAAAAAACAATGACTTTTTATTTATTAGCGCTATCAATTATATGTGTTTTTCCGTACTGCAAAATATCAATAATGCGACAACCCCTTTGGCACTACTTACTAGCTTTAGGTGTTGTAAGTGCGTATTTTCAAGGTTATATAAATTTATATGCTCTCCTGTTCACTGGGCTTTACGTTGTTTTATACTACTGTGTGCTAAATACAAAGCGGGCAATAATACGCGCTATATTAAGTACTGTTTTTATAGTTTCCTCATTGGCATTAGCACTTCATTGGGTACCTGGTTTTAATAACCTCCCTATTGTTATAGACGAGCGTATTACAAGCGATGCGATTACTTTTACCCTTTATGCTAACTTTGATAAAGCTATGGCTGGGTTATTCCTTTGTGCTTACTTTTATTCGAGTAAAAAAGCTTTAAAAGCAGGCCCATTAAACGTTAAACAACCTATTTTTATAATTATTGCTACTGTTTTAACTTCGCTCACTGCGGCTTTAACACTTGGACTTGTAAGCTTTAACCCAAAAGTGCCCAACTTTTGGTTAGCCTTTATTGCTATTAATCTTTTATTTACCTGTGTAGCTGAGGAAGCTTTGTTTAGAGGTTTATTACAAACCAAACTTAGCCAAATAATCACATCTCCTCGCCTAGCGCTACTTGCCCCAATAATGACAGCAGCAGTGTTTGCTTTGGCGCATTTTGCTGGAGGATTTAACTATGTATTGGTTTCATTTATTGCAGGCTTAGGATATAGCTATATTTTTTATAAAACGCAGCGCTTAGCGTGGGCTATTTTATGCCATTGGTTAGTTAATGTTTGCCACTTCTTTTTGTTTACTTACCCTATGCTCAGTAAAATCTAAATACATTTACAAATGCTAACAATTTACCTGTTGGCAAACATTGCCAGCATTTGATTTTGTTAGTAATTTACTACTTTAAATAATAAATTAAAGGACTAATAAATATGCCACGTTTTATAATGACAATAACAGTGCTGGCCACAATAACGGGTTGTTCAGGCATGACTTATCATACAGATATAGACAACGGTGTTTTATCTCAAGAAATTGGCACCTACGTTAATAAAAGAGATTTACAGCAATTTTATAGCGACCAAGAAGCACACGAAAGTGGCGCAACACTTTTAGGCCGAATAGAAGGTGAAAGCTGTGATGGCGACGGTATGGGTAACAATAATGTAAGTTACAATCGCTCTAAATCAAACGCGATTGATTTACTTAAAGCTGATGCTATGCGCAGGGGCGGGAATGCTTTTACTATTAATTCTTGTAGTGGAACGTCTGTATCGTACTGCGACTTATCTGTTTTATGCACCGGACAGGCCTACGACTATTAATAAGTAAAAGTGCAAATTATATATTAACCGCAAAGCTCAGTAGCACACGCTTTCCAGACTCGATTTTAGATACGCTGTGTTCGTACTTATCGGGTCTGAACAAATACACGCGATTAAATAAATTTATAATGCATTTTGAGCATTTAAATACCCCACCCGCTTTAGGTTTCTCTAATACAAAATTCAGCTTGTAATAGCGCCCTTGCTGCACAGGGTCAATATGGTTCATTACGCTATGATTAGTTGGGTAAGTAACAAGGTTTATCGAAAATGTGTTACTGCTAAAAATGGCTTTGTTTTTTACAGGTGCAATCATACTGCCTCCTATGAGTTTATATGCCGCATTGTAGCATTTAGTAAATTATGAATACTTTAGTTAAACAATATCAAAATACGATGTCATATAGCTAAACAGCCTGAAACAAAAAAGCCGAACTTATTTTACTAAGCTCGGCTTTTAAAAGTACATTGTTTAGCAATTATGCACTTGGGTATTCGCGGTACGCACGCTCTATATTTTTAGCCTGCTTTTTAGAAATACCTAAATGAGCAAGCGCTACACGTAAACGAGCACGTGATAAGTCAGAGCCTAATATTTCCATGGCATCAAGCACTGACGTACTTGATGTTTTGCCTGTAATTGCGACAAAAATTGGCTCTAAAAAGTCTTTAATTTTAAGCTCGTGGAATGTAGCCACTTCTTTTGCAATTGCAAAAATAGCGGGCTTATCAAAGCTACGCAAGCCTTCAAGCTGCCATACAAAAAATTGTAGCGCTTGGCGAATTACGTTTTCGTCTGCTTTGCCGGCTGTTAATAACGCAGGATCGTAAGTTGGAATTCCGCCTACAAAGTGCCCTGCTAGTTCAACCATATCCGACAGTGTATTAATACGTGTTTTAACTTCTGGTAATATTTTAGCGAGCATTTCGCCGTTAAACTTCCAATCAACAAAGCGCTGAATTAACTGTTCGTCGGTTAGGTTTTCGCGGATCCACATGCCGTTTAACCAGCTTAGTTTATCTACGTCAAATACCGGACCACCAAGCGATACACGCTTCATGTCAAAGTTTTCAATCATTTCATTAAGTGTGAATTTTTCACGCTCATCTGGCATTGACCAACCCATACGACCTAAGTAGTTAAGTACGGCTTCTGGCAGGTAACCCATTTCTTTATAGTAGTTAATAGACGTTGGATTTTTACGCTTAGATAGCTTTGATTTATCTGGGTTACGTAGTAATGGTAAATGACCAAGTACCGGCGCTTCCCAACCAAAATCTTCGTAAAGTTTTAATAACTTAGGTGCTGAGTTAATCCACTCTTCGCCACGGAAAATATGACTAATTTGCATATGGTGGTCATCAACTACGTTCGCTAAAAAGTACGTTGGGAAACCATCCGCTTTTAAAAGCACTTGCATGTCTACGTTTTCCCACGGGATCTCAATTTCATCTCGTAGGTAGTCGTTAAACTTAAATGTGCCTTCGCTTGGGATTTTCATACGTATAACGTAAGGTTTGCCTGCCGCTAAGTTTGCTTTAATTTCTTCATCTGTATGGTTTAAACCACGACCGTCGTATTTAGGGCGCAAGCCTTCTGCCATTTGCTCTTCACGCATTTGATCAAGCTCTTCGCTTGTTGCAAAGCAGTAAAACGCTTTACCATCGTCAACTAACTGATGCGCGTATTTTTTATATAAATCGCTACGCTCAGATTGACGGTAAGGACCAAATTCGCCACCCACATCAGGACCATGATCCCACTCAAGCCCTAACCAGCGTAAGCTATCCATAATCGCAAGTTCAGACTCTGGCGTGCTACGTACTTGGTCTGTATCTTCAATACGAAGTACAAATTCACCGCCTTGTTGTTTAGCAAAACAGTAGTTAAATAAGGCGATATAAGCGGTGCCAAGATGCGGGTCACCAGTTGGCGACGGGGCAACACGGGTGCGAATTGTCATGGTAAATTCTCTTTAAATAAGTGAGATAATAAAAGTGGTTTATGCAGCTACTTTGTTTAAGTAAGCAATAATATCGTTTGATTCATACAGCCATTGTACTTGGCCATTTTTCTCTATACGCAGACAAGGCACTTTAACTTTGCCGCCTTGTTCAAGAAGCTCTTGACGATATTGCTCATTATTTTTTGCATCACGCGTTTCTATGTTTAAGCCTTCGCGCTTAATGGCGCGACGTACTTTTACACAAAACGGGCATGCTTTAAATTGGTACAGTTTAAATTGTGAGGTTTGCTGATCAAGCTGTGCTTGCTCGTCGCTTGCACGCTTTTTACTGCGAGGAGTAAATACAAAATTAAAGAATAAGATTATACAACCTAAAAACCAACGAACTAATTTCATGTTCTGTGCTCTGCTTACAACAATTTAAGGAGCCAGATTTTAGCACAAATTTACAATCAAAAAAGCTCAATACTGTTATCTATCTTTGGTTCGTTATTAACTTCTAATTCACTGTAGGAGGCAACTCTATTACGACCAGCATTTTTAGAGTAGTAAAGCGCTAAATCAGCCTGGTTTACAATACTCGATACAGTATCAATACTCAATAACTCTAAAAAACCAATGCTAATGGTTAATTGGCCAATTTGTGGAAAAGGGTATTGGGCAACATTAAGGCGTAACCGGTTAAGTGCAACATGTGCATCACCCTCTGTTTCTGCTTGAAATAACATAGCAAATTCTTCACCACCATACCTAAATACATAGTCTTCTATTCTAAAATTATTTTTTAGTAGCCGTGCAATAAGTAAAATAACCTCATCGCCAATTACATGCCCGTAGTTATCATTAATATTTTTAAAGTTGTCGATATCGGCAATAGCTAAATACCAACGTCGCTTTTTATTGTTATCATTTCTTGGTAACAAAAAACCGTTACCCGATACAATCTCAATTACTTTTTTATCAAATGTTTGCCTATTTAAAAGCTCTGTAAGTGGATCTAACCGCGACTTATATAATAGCCCAAGCTGATTAGCATAAATATTTAAAATATGTACAGCTAACATAGTTGTTCGTTCTGGTAATTCTTGCTCGGTTTCTATTAATAAAGTGCCGACTACTTTTCCAAAATGATAAATAGGCACGTAACTTGTAGTACTACTAAAGGCATAGCTCACCCTAATTTTATTTTGAGTGACCTTTTGTAATAACAATGATGCTTCATCTGGGCTTAATTGCTCTAAATTACTATTTGAATTTATAAGAGTAGGGGGTATGGGGGCTGAAAAATTTTTATTGACGTAAATGGCAAAATTATCAACTTCGAGCAAGTCGCCAATTATTTGTATTAATGCGCTATCTAAATCACTTTCTTCCTCTTGCTGGGTAAGCTTAATAATCCATTCGTGCCCACACTTATTTGCCTTCATTACACTGCCTAAACTAATTAAACTTTTATTAGTCTAGACAATACTCATGAATTTACTAAGTTATGAGGTAATACTTATTAACTAATCCTTTAGAACAGGTATTAAAGTAATACTAAGTCGTCGCGATGCAATACTTCTGCGCCACTATCGTAATCGAGTAATTGGCCTATTTGACTAGAGTGCGCACCCTTTATTTTATTTACCTCAACGCTACTAAATCGCGTTAAGCCCCGTGCAATCACTTGATTTTTAGTATCTATTAAATCAATTAAATCACCGCGTTCAAAACGTCCAAATGCATTAGTAACGCCTTTAGCGAGTAAACTTGCGCCTTTATTTTGAAGGGCGCCAATAGCACCTGTATCAATAACAATTTGACCGGTACTTTTAGGCCCGGCTAGTAACCATTTTTTACGGCCATCTTTTGGGGCGGTGAGTTTTAAAAAACGCGTGCCTGGTAACTCGTCACTCATACATTTTAAAATAACGTTTTTACCTGCACCTTTAGCAATAATAACTTCAACGCCTGCGCGCCTTGCAATATCGGCGGCTTGCAGTTTAGTTGCCATACCGCCGGTGCCTAAATTTGTGCCACTGCCACCAGCAAGTTGGCGCAGTTCATCGTTTATATGTGTTACCTCGCCAATGAGGGTGGCATCGGCGTTTGTGCGCGGATCGCTGGTAAATAAGCCTTCTTGATCGGTAAGTAGCAATAGTTTATTAGCATTAGCCAAAATAGCGACAAGCGCCGATAAATTATCGTTGTCGCCTACTTTTATTTCACTGGTAGCTACTGCGTCATTTTCGTTAATGATGGGTACAACGTCGTAATTTAATAACGCATTGAGTGTATCGCGGGCATTAAGGTAGCGCTCTCTGTCGTCTACATCAGCGCGAGTAAGCAGCATTTGTCCTACATTTATCCCATATAAACCAAACAAGCTCTGCCAAATATGAATAAGTTGACCTTGTCCAATTGCAGCAAGCATTTGTTTATCAATTAAGCTTCTGCCACAGGGTTTTAATAGCTGTTCACGCCCAGCAGCTACCGCGCCGCTCGATACTAAAATAACGTGATGCCCCAGCTTTTTAAGCTCGCAGCATTGGCGTACTAATTCAACCATGTGCGCTTTATCTAGTTTATCGGTGCCGCCAGTAAGTACGCTTGTACCAAGCTTTACAACTATTACCTGTTCCCTTTGCATGTGCTTTTTACTAATCATTAATTAAAGATGAATTAATTTATACCAGCTCGGTATTTTTGAACAAGTTAAAAATATTCATGCTAGGATCTGATTTTATTAAATTATATAAATTACTCTCTATGCCTGCCAGTTTGTGTTTAATTATTGCCACCTTTTTATGGGGCAGCTCTTTTATAGCGCTTAAATATGCCATTGCCATTTACGACCCTGCCTTGGTAATATTTTTACGCATGCTCACCACGTTAGTTTTATCGCTTTGCTTATGGCGCTACGTTATTCGCTTTGAGTATTTAAAAGGTGATTGGAAGTATTTAGTGGGTATGTCGCTTGCTGAGCCTTGCTTGTACTTTTTATTTGAAGGCCATGCAATGGAATATACATCAGCCTCGCAGGCGGGTGTTATTGTGTCGTGCTTGCCTATAATTATTGCGCTGCTTGCCTTTTTATTACTTAAAGAATACATAAGCAAAGCCATTGTTGTTGGCTTTACGCTGTGTATTGGCGGCAGTATTTTACTTACGCTTCTTTCACCCAATTCTGAGCAAGCACCTAATCCGTTACTAGGTAACTTTTTAGAGCTGATGGCTATGGTGTGCGCTGCATTTTATACCGTAAGTATTAAACACTTAGCTAATCGCTACTCCCCCCTTACTTTAATTGCACTTCAAGGTATTAGCGGCAGCTTGTTTTTTGCACCGTTTTTGTTTTTTATCGACCTACCAAGCGAAAACCAACACGACTTAACCGCACTTATGAGTATTTTATACTTAGGTTCGTGTGTAACCCTTGGCGGCTACGGCATGTACAATTATGCTATTAGCAAAGTATCGGTATTAACCGCGGCTGCGTACTCTAATTTAATTCCTATTTTTACACTTATTTTGTCAGCCATTATTTTGGGCGAAGTGCTCAACGTGTGGCAATGGCTGAGCATATTTGTGGTATTTATTGGTGTAATGGTAAGCCAGCGCCATCAAGAACTTGTAGTTGATATACCTCTTAGTGAATCGGGTGAAGATATTTGCGCAGATACAAGCAATCTCAAATCAGTACCTGAGGCAAGCGAATCAAAAGGATAACAGGTCAGCAAGTACAATCCAGGTGTTTGTAAAAAGTCATGTTGAGATTGATGAATAACCTCAATCCCTGTTACTTTATAATTTTGTATCACCCCACTTTGCAGTTGCAAAGTAAACGCCTCTCCCACTTTTGCGTTTTGTAAAAATGCAAAGTGGGTGTCGTTATGCCCTGCTATTAGCGCGCCTTTTTCGTTTCCAAATTCTTTTCCGCCAAGCTCCCCTGCGGGTAAAAACTGGCTAGGCGCAAACGCTAAATTACGACCACTCGCTCCAGCCAATACACTTAATGTTTTATTATGACTTGGCCAATCAAGCTTTGCAGTAACGTAGCTGTCGGCGTAATACCACGGCTTTACTTTAGTGCCGGGTGATTTAAGCGCCTCTTGCCATGCTTGTTCAATTAATACTTGAGCAAGCCACGCTTTTGCCTGCATATAAGCACCGTGGCCAAATAATCCAAGCCCAGCTATTAGTAAGCCCGCGCTTAGCCACTTTTTCATTTACGTGCCCTGCTTAATTTAAATGATTGGTTTATTTTAAGAGCGCCATAGCCGAGTAATAAAATACATCCTAGCAATATATGTAACCTGCTTTGCCCATCGGTTTGCGGTAAACGCATTGCCATACCTTGTGGTACTGCATTAGTAGCTTGCGCCGTTTGCTTTGCCACTTCTTTTATTTGAGTTTGTTCAATCGCTATAAAAGCAGTAAACGGGCTAAGTAATTGATGAGTAAGCGCAAGCCCCTGTACTTCATCTTTAACGGTACTTTGCTCGTTGTATAAAAGTAATGACTTAATTTTTTGGCGTGCCCACAGTTTTGCTATACCTTTTGCATCTGAGCTATTTTGTGTACTTAATCTAATACTTAAGGGCCCTTGTGCAGTTTGCCCAGCAAGTACCACTCTTTTAACATTATTAAGTTTTATAGCGACCATGATAGGCTCGCCAAAATATAAATCAGGTAGTGGTGACGGCCAAAAATCTAAGCTGTTACCGCTTTCATCGCTTAGCGCCAAATTAGTAATCGCTGGATGTGCAAGCTTGTCAAACAATTGCTGCATTTTAGGTTGCACCTCGCTTGTGCTGCCTATAAACGTAAATGAGCCTTTGCCTATATCTGCCGCTCGGCGCATAAAAAAGCTGTTAGGTGCGCTGCCAATACCCACTGTAAATAAACGGCTATCACCTAATTTACTTTGAATGTTTTTAAACAATGCGTCTTCATTACTTACGCTGCCATCGGTTAAAAATACAACTTGGCGTACAAAACCATCAAACTGGCTGCCATCAAGTACGGCATTAAGCGCACCTTGTATTTCTGTGCCGCCGTCGGCTTCTAGGCTATAAATAAATCGCTCTGCACGGCGTAAATTAAAGTCGCTGGCTATAAGTGGTTTATCGCTCATTGGAGTCACTATGTTATCAAAACCAATAATATTAAAACTGTCGTCGCTATCAAGTAATGACAGCGCATAAAACAAGGCTTTTTTAGCTTGCTCCATAGATTGCCCGTGCATAGAGCCTGACGTATCAACTACAAATACCATTTCGCGAGGTAATCGCTGAGTTTGTGTAAAGTGATCCCCTGGTGGCATTAGCATAGCAAGCCCGTATCGGTCACCATTTTCAAACTGCTGAGTAAAAAATGCGGCTTGAGCTTGCTCTTTTTGCAATGGTTTAAACTCCAGTACAAAGTCGCGATTAACTGCATTTTTCTCATTTAACGCTATTTTATATTGCCCAAACGCGGTGTTTTGCACATTAACATTATGAAATTTAGAATTGATATCCACCAGCTCTAAGCCCACGTCTATATCAATGTTTAAGCTAAATTGGCTACTTGGTGTGTTATCAGTTTGAGTACTATTTTGAGTGATGTTTTGAGTGCTGTAAACAGGGCTCAACCATCCCGTTGGGAGCGGATTAACATGCGTTTGGTTTTGAGTATTAACTTCAACTTCACCACTAATCGCGTGATAACGCGGTGTAATGGTAGTAGGAAACCTAATAGCAAATGTGCCGCTGCTGTAATCAATTATTTCTTGGTACTCAAGATCAATAATTACTTGCTCACCAGGGCCAATGTTTGCCACATTCGTAATAAACATATTGGCGCGTTGCTGGCGTACGAGGGCCGCTTGCTTACCTGCTTTTTTAGCCTCCTCGTATTTTTTTTCAGCTTCCACTTTTTTATCAATTTGGCCTTTAATGACTCGCTCACCTATACGCATCGTCATGGCATGTACGGCGCTTTCATCTGGCAGTGGAAAAACATAGCGCGCATTAACCGCAAACGGGTTTTCGTTTTGATAGGTCTGCGTTACTACAACATGATTAATCAGGCCGGTTAAGGTCATATTAGCGTCGCTTTTTAATATTATTGCTGGCCCTGCTGGCGCACCATTGCTATCAAAAAGCTCTAACTTGGGTGATTGCGCATGGCTTTTAAAGCTCGCTAACAGCACAATCACTATGAATATAAAAATGCTTACTTTAGTAAGCATTTTGGTTGGTTTACTCAATTTAAACATAAATCACTCCATCGAACGCTTAGCTTTACTTAGATTCAGTTAGTTTTAGTTACTCGCCGTTTGGCCATTTACACTATTCATTGAGCGAGTGGTAAGCGTTACGCGTCTATCAAAAAAGTTGTCTTCCACCGTGTTGCTGTTAGCCAACGTTTGCTGCTCGCCAAATGCCTGCGTGCTTAAGCGCTTATGGCTCACACCGTGTTTTATTAAATAGCTTTGCACGGCATTTACACGCGCTTTAGAAAGTAAAAGATTTGCTTGCTCATCGCCGCGCTGATCGGCAAAGCCACTTAAATCAAGTGCGAGTTGTGGTTGGTTGTTTAACAAGGTAATGAGTTGATCTAACTGCAGCGCAAAATGCGGGGCAATAACACTTGAACCTGTTTTAAATTGTACTGTCATCGCCAATAAGTTATTAATTTGAACTTGAGTTAACTGCTCATTTTGATTGGCAAGCACTTCTACCTGTTGCTCTAACATATTGTTGTGGTTAAGCACGTGTTGGTAATCGCTGGTTTTTTCTTTCATAACCGTAATGGCACGCTCTTGCTCTGCAATTTTGTTATCAGCTACTTTTGAATCACCTATTAAGCCACCGGCAAATGCCCCAATAAACGCACCAATTGGCCCGCCCACTACGCCGCCAATAATAGCGCCTGCACCTAGCCCAATAGCCGTTTCTTTATGGGCTTCTTTTGATGGCGAGTTAGATGTTGAGGCAATTGCTGGAGTACAAAAACTAGCAACCAGTGTTAATGCAATTAATGTCTTCTTCATGATTTGATCCTTAAACTTACTTTTTAATTTGTGACGTTTTGTTTTGATGGCTGTATTAAAACAAGCTCAAGTGGCAATAAAGGGGATCAAAAATGGCAAACTGCTGAGCAATTGTGGCAAAAAAATGGCAATTGCCTTTTTAAGCGTACTTAGCTTAAAAACTTCGATATAGTGCACAGCAGAGCCGATAGGATAATGATTAAGATGAAAAAAATAGCCATCGTTGAAGATGAACCCGCAATCCGCGAAAACTACATAGAAATGCTGAGCGCACAGGGCTACCAAGTAAGTGGCTTTGCCGATCGCGCTTGCGCAGAAGCTGAATTTAAAAATGCCCTGCCCGATTTAGCCATTGTTGATATTGGCCTAGGCCATGAAATAGATGGTGGTTTTTTACTGTGCCAAACATTGCGATCGCTTTCTAAAACACTGCCTATTATTTTTTTAACCGCCCGCGATAGCGAAATAGATACCGTATGCGGCCTGCGCATGGGCGCCGACGACTACCTAACAAAAGACATAAGCTTGGCTCACTTGGCTGCACGTATTGGTGCGCTGTTTCGCCGAATGGAAGCACTTGAGCAACCCGCTGATGCAAACGCACTCATAACACGCGGGCAATTAACGCTCGACACACAACGTATGCAGGTATTTTGGCAACAACAATTAGTTGACTTAACCGTAACCGAATTTTGGATGCTGCATTCACTCGCCCAGCGACCAGGCCATGTTAAAAGCCGTAACGAATTAATGAGCGATGCTAAAATTTATGTAGACGACAGCACCATTACTTCACACGTAAAACGTATCCGTAAAAAGTTTATAGCACTCGACAGCGCCTTTGATTGCATAGATACCGTGTATGGCATGGGCTATCGGTGGGAACAACACTAATGCTACGATTTGGTCTGCGCAGTAAATTTATATTACTTTCATGTTTTTTGTTTTTGCTGCCGTGGCTTGGCTACGAGTACGTATGGGAAATGGAAAAGTTTTTACGCCAAGGCCAAGAAAAAACCCTCGTAGGCACTACTCGCGCACTTGCTACTGCACTACATGAGCGCCCCGCATTATTTGACGAGCAAACCAACTTTTTAGACCAAGTAGTAAAAGGCCGCGATTTATACGCTTATAATCTTAAAAATCCTATTCAGCTCGACGGTAAACTTAACGATTGGGACAGCTATCAACCGCTATTTTGGCATTACGATAAGCGCTACTTACAAAAAACAGATAACAAACATCAAGCCAGTGACTTATCGTTTGATCATATGGTGGGAAAATTTGATAACTACTTATACGCCGTATTTAAAGTCACCGACAATACCCTTATTTATCGCGCTAAAAATAGCTTAAGTATTACCAATAACGATTATTTACAAATTGGCTTAAAAACACCTGACGGCCAATTTAATACCTATATAATTGCGCCACGCCAAGATGGCTGGGTTAATGCGTTTGATGCAAATACCAAAGCCCCTTTTACAAAAATTCAGGGCTATTTTGAAAGTACCGAATCAGGTTATAACGTAGAGCTGCGCTTTCCAATTAGCATGCTGGGCAACAAACTTGGCTTTGCTATTGTTGACGTTGATAATAAAGAGGCATTATTAGAGCCTAAAATAATGTCGACCTCAAACTTAAATAACCCAAACGATTTGGGCTCGGTATTAGTCCCTTCTCCAGAAATTAGCCGTATTTTAAAAGGTATGGGCCACAGTGGTAGCCGCATTTGGGTGGTCGATAACCATCATCGCGTACTTGCGCAGTCGGGTACTATTCAAAATGCAGATGGCGTTTGGGCTGATGGACTTGCTAACCAAGCACCTGAAACTTGGTGGCAGCGCTTTGAGCAAAATTACTTACACCCAATTTACTATAAAATTTTAACGCGTCCCGAAAATGAGTTTTTAGATACTCTGCACGATGTAGCTTCTATGCAGGGCACACATTTAGCGAAAGCATTAAAAGGACAACCAGCATCGTCTTGGCGCTTAACCCCCGACAGCAAAGCCGTTATTTTATCGGCCGCTTATCCTATTTGGATCCAAGACCAAGTAATTGGCGCGGTAATAGCAGAGGAAACCACAAACGGCGTACGTACGCTGCGTAACAAATCACTCGAAAAACTGTTTAACGTTATTTTAGCTGTGATGCTAATTGGTACTGTGACTTTATTCTTTTTTGCCTCACGTATATCGAACCGAATTAGGCGGCTGCGCGATACAGCTGAACAAGCAATTGATGCGCAAGGGCGTGTTACTGGCAGTATTAATTACAGCGACGCTAACGATGAAATTGGCGACCTGTCTCGTAGTTTTTCAAACATTGTGAGCCGACTTGGTGGCTATACCGATTACTTAGAGAATATGTCGTCGCGGTTATCCCACGAACTGCGCACGCCGGTTGCCGTAGTGCGCTCATCACTCGAAAACTTACAAAGCTTGCCACAAAACGAGCTGAGTCAAAAATACCTCGATCGCGCCAGCGAAGGCGTTGAACGCTTAGGTAAAATAATAACCACCATGAGTGAAGCAACTCGCCTTGAGCAAAGTATTCAAAGCAACGAGCCTGAGCCTTTTGATTTACAAAAAGTAATAAATGGTTGCATGCAAGGCTATCAGCTTACTTACCCAAACCAGTTATTTACGCTTGATGTATGCCAAAACAAATTACCTATGCAAGGTGCACCGGAGTTTATAGCTCAGCTGCTTGATAAACTTATTAATAACGCGCTGGAGTTTAGTGAGGCCAATACGGCTATTAATGTAAGCCTTAAGCAGAGCGAAAATAAAGCAACATTAACAGTGAGTAACACAGGCCCCGCGTTACCCGAAGGATTAACTGAACATATTTTTGACTCTATGGTGTCGGTACGTAGCCAGCAAATGCAGCAACAGCCACATTTGGGGTTAGGTCTTTATATTGTAAGGCTGGTGTGCGACTACCATAAAGGCAGTGTAACAGCGCAAAACAACGAGCAAGGTAATGGTGTCGTGTTTACCGTAACACTGCCGTTAGCTAATGGTTAGGGCTGTATTTATACCGTTATATTTGTAGCCACAGCATTATATGTAAATAGTAAGTACGTAATAAATTCAGCTGTATATTTTTAGTTAAAAAGAGTTACTTTAATTTACCTTAACTCCATATAAATTAACAAACAAATTCCCCTCATCCCTTAAAACCCGCCGGTTACAATTTAGTACAACTTCAAATGTAACTATTCACTTTTAATTCAGTCGAATGACCATACCCTACATCATATTAAAGTATTAAATTGAAGGAATACTCATGAAACCATCACTAGAGCGTGAAGAACTAGACTTTATTTTTGACTTATACAGGCCCTCTAAAAAACCTGAGCCTGAAAATGTAAAACCAAAAAGTACAAACTACAAAGAGCTAAGAAAGCACGACGCGACCAAAAACCAAGGCGTATCGCACTACTTAGTCTAATTTTATTACGCTTGGGACTTCTCATGTTCTAAAAATGCTTTAATGCAGTTTATTTCTGCAAGTTTTACTTCTTCGCCTATTTCAGGGCCTTTTTTGCCATTTTTAAGTGCATTTTGCACTACCAGCTTCTTATCCATTTTTTGCAGTTCAGTATGAATTGCTCGCAGCTTAGCTGATTGCGGGTATGGCTTATCAACAAGTGTTTCACCACGCCCTTGTGCATCGCATTGGCATGCTTGGGTAAACGCTATAAAACGTTCTGGGTGCACCAACGCATTTAAGTTAGTCACTATTAGCTTGTGAATGGTTTGCGGCCTTAACTGATCAATCGTGTGGCAAAGGGTGTGATTATCACTGGTGAGTACGCCAATATCGCGAAAACGGTTAGGCACTTTTAAGCGCTCACAAAACGCCTCAATAACTGCAACACCTTCGCGTTCGTGCCCACGTAGGTTTCCATATTTTTTAAAACTAAGCGCTTTTCCAAAATCATGGGTTAGTGCAGCAAAACGTGTTTCTAAATTAAAATTTAAATCGGCTGCACGCCTAAGTACCAGCATAGTATGTACAAATACATCTCCTTCAGGATGATGGTTTGCCGGTTGCGGTACATTAACCATGCGCTCAAGTTCTGGAAAAATACCTAAGCCTTGCAGTGCTTCAAAATAAAGCTCAGGGTACTTTTCACCCAGTGCTTTTTCAGTTTCAAGCCACACGCGCTCAGGTACTAAATGATTTAGCTCACCTTTATTTTTAAGCTCGCGCATTAATGCATACGTACTTGGGTGAATACGCCAATCGCTGCCATAACGCGCTAAAAAACGGGCAATACGCAGCACTCGAACAGGGTCTTCTACAAATGCCTCAGTGGTGTGGCGCAGTGTTTTATTTTGTAAGTCAGCTTGGCCATTAAACGGGTCAATAATATTACCGCGTTCATCAAGCGCCATTGAATTTATGGTTAAATCGCGTCTTGCTAAATCTTCTTCGAGCGTTACCGTTGGGCTGGCATCAACCACAAAGCCAGTATAGCCTTTGCCGCTTTTACGCTCTGTGCGCCCAAGTGCATATTCTTCTTTTGTTTTTGGGTGTAAGTAAACCGGAAAGTCACTACCTATTGGCACAAAACCAAGCGATTCCATCGTTTTTGGTGTTTCCCCAATCACTACATAGTCGTTATCTTTTGATTTTATATTTAGCAGTTTGTCGCGCACTGCACCGCCAACGAGGTAAACTTGTTTTAAGTTACTTTTCACTTTATTCCCAATAACACTTGCCCAATTGTTTGACGCTAATCATATCATTAATTAAAAAATTCTGCGGTATTTGCCAAGCTTAAGTAAGCTCATTACAATGGCGCATTATTTTTAGCTATAGCCTCATAATTAATGAAAAACCATTCATCAAAAAAAGAACTCATGTTACTACCCATTTTATTAGTGGTTATTTTGATGTGTGTGGCGGGTCACTTTTTATTACAAGCAAATTTTCAAGACAGTAATGTGGTTGAATACATGTTGGCAGCACTGCCATTTGCTATGTTTGGGTTGGTTATTGTGGCGTTTAAAATGGCGGCTAAAAGCGAAAAAGATGAGCAAAACGAGCAGGATTCTTAATCCTGCTTTATCTTTTTAGAGCGCTCTATTTATTTAAAGTACGTGGTACCCAAACCAATCTGGTTTAATTGCTTGAGCTTGCCCACTAGGCGTGAGCTTAATGTTTAGCTGGCTGTCGAGTAAATCAATGGCAAAGCAATCGTCCACATCATGTAAATCATCTTTATGAATATGACTAAGCCCTGCGAGCAAATCGTTTTTAGCGCGCTCTTTAGCTTCATGGCTACTGCTTGCAACATACAGCGCAAAGTCATGTTGCTCAGCCATGGAATCACTTCTGTAAGCGCCTAAATTTACAAAATAGAGTTGTTTATTTTGCTCCACATAGCTATCAACAACTTCTACTTTAAAGCCATCAATATGATTAATTGCCATGTAGCTATCCATGTGAACACTACTTCTGTCGCCTACCCATTGGCTTTTTAACTTTGAGTAGGTTTGCTCTATATTCTCCCCTACTACAAAGCGAATATCGTGCATTTCAATGTGGCAACCTTGAATCCGGCCACCTAAATACACCATAAATAACTGCATGCTTTTCCTTAACCTAAATTATCAACATCAATATTATGCTTTTTAATCAACTTATAAAAATCTGAGCGATTGCGCTTGGCAAGCTTAGCGCCTTCAGCTACGTTACCACCTGCCATTTTTAAAGTGTTAATTACATAGTCGCGCTCAAACTCTTTTTTAGCGTCGTTTAGTGATAATGGTTCTACGTTTGTTTCGTTACTATTTAGCGCAGCTAACACCAAGTGCTCTGAAATAACATCGCTTGGCGTTAATGCTACAACCTGCTCTACTACGTTTTGTAATTGGCGGATATTACCTGGCCAGTCGTAACGTACAAGCGCATGCATAGCATCGCTTGCAAAGTGTTTTTCAGTTTGGTTCATGCGCTTAGCAATGCTTGCACTAAAGTGCTGTGCTAATAAGCTTATATCTTCGCGGCGCTCACACAGTGGCGGTAATTTTAAATTAACTACGTTTAAGCGATAGTATAAATCTTCTCTAAATTGCTGGTTTAAAATAGCTTCAGGAAGATTTTTATGTGTTGCCGACACTATGCGTACATCAATTGCTATCTCTTCTTGAAAACCTACTGGGCGAATTGTTTTTTCTTGTAATACGCGCAGTAACTTAACCTGTAAGTTAAGCGGCATATCGCCAATTTCGTCTAAAAATAACGTGCCACCCTGTGCTTGTTGAAACAAACCTTGGTGATCTTTAATTGCACCCGTAAACGAGCCTTTTTTATGACCAAATAATTCGGACTCTAAAAGCTCCCCTGGTACAGCACCGCAGTTAATTGCAACAAAAGGGCCACCGCTTACATGGCTATGCTGATGAATCGCCTGTGCGAGTAATTCTTTACCAGTACCACTAGCCCCCGAAATAAGTACATTAACTTGCGTTGGCCCAAGTAGTTTTACTTGCTCTAACAAGTGCAGCATTGCACCACTGCGCGTAACTATATTACTTTTAGGTGCAGCTTCATCGGCGTTAACACCATGAATTTCTATCGCTTTTGCAAGGCTGTCAAATAGCTCATCTTTATCCACTGGTTTAGTTATGAATGCAAAAATACCCTGCTTAGTTGCCTCTACTGCATCAGGAATTGAGCCGTGCGCTGTCATCATAATGACAGGTAATGCAGGGTAGCGGCTTTGCAACTGACGATGCAGCGCCATGCCATCCATTTCATCCATACGCAAGTCGGTTATTACGGCGTCAAACACTTGGCTTTTAAGTATTTGTAGTGCGGTTAAGCCGCTTTCACAGGTCGTTACTTCGTACCCTTTTGATTCGATACGAATAGCGAGCAGTTTTAATAAGCTAGCGTCGTCGTCAACGAGTAATACTTTTGCACCTTGCACTTTAGTTGCTGCCATAGTTACTGCTCCTTAGTTTCTTCTCGTAGTAAAAGCTGCTGCTCAATTGTTGCTAACGATGAGAGGGTTTCTTGCATTTTATTGTTAAGTGCTTGTTGCTCTTTTTTAGCATTTATTTGCATAGTCACTTGTTGCTTTTGAAGCCATAAATATTGCTTTATATCATCTGGCCAAAAGTAAGCAAGATCGAGTTTTAGCAACTTAGTCATTACTGTATTTGGATCATCATTTATGTTTAAGCACATAAATTTAAAAAAGCGTTTAAGATCGTTTTCGCCTGTAAAAATATCTTTTTTTGGCACCAATTTAAATCCGCCACACTGATTAGCGTGCCATGCAATAACTTGCTCTGCTGGAGGGTAGCTAGGTTCTATTTTTGGTCTGGGTTTTGGGCTTGGTTTGCTGTTTTTGTCGTTTTTTATTTTAGTATCGACCACAGGTGCTGGTGTAATTGACACACGCTCTTCTTGCCCATTATTAATTTCACAACCAGATATAACCATGCTGCTACTGAGCACACATAAAATAGCGATTAAACGCAAGCGCATGTTAATTAACTCCTAGATTTTTTGTTATGGGAATTTTAATTGAAAACCGGCAACCATGTGGCTCATTATGTTCAACAGTAAGTGTACCTCTTAGCTGTTCAACAGACTCTTTTACAATAGTTAAGCCCAGCCCACTGCCTTGCAGCGTAACATTTTTACTGTGTTTACCTTGATAAAATGCGCTGAAAATTTGAGTTTTTTCTTGCTCTTTAATACCGCACCCTCTATCGAGCACAGCGATACAAAGTTGATTTTGCTCAAGCGCTAAATTAATAGTAACGCTTTGCTTATCTTCTGAAAATTTTAAGCCATTTGAGATAAGCTGAATTAAAATCATCTCAATAAGCTCACTAGGTAAAGCAAGCGGTTTATTTGGTAAGTCATTTTTCCATTGCAGAGCCTGCTCACGCGCACTTAAGCGATGCTCAAAATGGCTATTTATTTTATTAATAAGGAGGCTAAATTCAACTTCGCTTAGACTGTCTTTACTGGTACGAATCGCATTATAACTCAATAAACTGTCAATCATTGTACGAAGGCGCACCATAGATTGGCTAATAAGCTCAAGTACCGCTTTTTGCTCACCTGTAATTGGGCCTACTATTTCATCAGTTAGTAAGTCAGTACCTTCGACCATTGAAGCTAACGGCGTTTTTAGCTCATGGGTGACATGGCGTAAAAAAGTATCTTTTTGCTGCTCAAGCATATGTAGTTGCTCTTGCACCCACTGAAGCTTCTCTCCTAGCTCAACTAGCTCGGCTGAACCTTTAACTGATATTTTTTGCTGCCAATGTCCCTGTCCTAACTTATCAATAACCGTGGTTAACCCTTTTAGTCGCCCACTTATGCGCCATAAAAAACCACCACCTACAATTAAAGTAAGTGGAATAAGTGCCACCAGCCAGTTTATAAATGAGGCTTGCAAGCTTGTCAGCTCATTTTGGTTATTGGTAATTTGCGCTTCGTTTTTATCACGTAACCATAAAGTAAGTTCAGCAATTAAATCGCTCACTGGCACAAATAGCTCAGCTTGTTGTTGTTTTTGCTCAACGAGTTTTACATGCGCGGTTTGTAAGGTGGTATATAAGCGTTGCCATTGGTTGATATACTCTTTATTCGTGTTTACAAATTTGAGTTCATCAATGCTTTGTATGGATGATTGCCATTTATCGACAATAAGCTTATCTAGCGATTCACTTTTTAATACCCAGTTTTGCCTAGTGGCGCGTTCAAGACTGTTGAGTTCTTGCTTTAAAGTGTTAAACGATTTAGTAACTTGGTAGTTGTTACTCACAATACTTTGAGTAACCGCTAATTGCTTATTAAGCGAATTTAAAAATACGATCACCACTATAGAAAGCGGAAGTAGCGAAAGCAGCATACTCATTGCAAATTGCCCAATTAAATTAGGCCGCCAGTTAAGCATTGCTTGGTATTTTTTAGCTATGGTTGCTGGCATTTCGTTTAGTCCTTTTAAGTTAAGCGCTCTATTATTAAGTGCTTACCTTATACACTAGCTGAACCAGCAATTATATTTAATACGATTAACAGCCAGCACTATAAAACAATGTGTCGCCAAATAGAGACAACGTAAACCATTGATTTTTTAAACCCTACCTTTAATCTCACTGCATAATGTTGCAAAAGGCGCACAAAAATTACAATAAACCCAGTAAAAAATTCTCACTCCCCTCAAGTTAAAACGCTAAGCATTTGAAAATTAATAACAATTATTATTGGCATCATTTTTGTAATGCTGTTACTAACTTTAATCAATAAGGAAATAATTATGAACAAACGCATTTTAGTAATTTCATCATTACTGGCTTTAGGCTTTTTAGGCGCTAATGCACACGCAATGGACGTTCACGCGACTTTTAACGAACTTGATAAAGACAGTAACGGCACATTAAGTGAAGCCGAAGCAGGTGAAGATGCTGTGTTACACGAGAATTTTTCTCAAATTGATACTAATCAAGATGGGCAATTGTCGCTAGATGAATTCAAAAAATTTATTCAATAAACTCATTTAATAAGGAACGTGATTATGAAACAACTTATAGCCGCTTTTTCATTAATGTTTTTAGCAATTAGTGCCACTGTAATTGCATCGCCAACAAATGTGCGTTTTGCCCACTTAGATAAAGACATGGACGGACAAATATCAATTGCAGAAGCAAAGGAAGACAAGGAAGTAATGAGACAATTTGCCGACTTAGATGAAGACGGTGATGAAAAAATCTCAAAAAAAGAATTTGAAAGCTTTAAACCTTAATCAGTAATTACTGATTAAGGTTTACTTAAGCTTGTTACAGGTAAACTGAGCTTAAAAGCATTTGCCATAATCCCTGAGGGAGTGTGTAAAAGGATTTAATGTTGGGAGTTAAATTACGGCAAGTGCTTTTTCCTTTTCACTTTATTTTAGCCACAAACTTTAAATACATCTTTTGGAAGGAACACCATGAAGATACTTCCCCTTATTGTAAGCATCTTAATGCTATTAAGCTTTGATGCCGCTGCACTTGATGTAAAGCAACGCTTTGATCACCTCGATAGCGACAAAAGTGGCTATTTAACGCATGACGAACTTGATCCCCAACCACAACTATTAAACACATTTGTAAAATGGGACAAAAACCAAGATAACCAAATTTCGTTAATCGAATTTAAAAATTACCTTACCAATAACCTCTACTGAGTATTTTTCATGAAAAAAACAAGCTATATAGCGCTTTTTGCGTTTAGTATTTTTAGCACATTAGGCTTTGCTGCAAGCAACAATGTTGCAGAGCAATTTGAAAAACTTGATAGAAACCAGGATGGTTTTTTAACACGTTCAGAAACCGCTGTAGACCCCGCTTTGTGGTCTCGGTTTTCAAGCTACGATCAAGACAAAGACGGCAAGCTAACGCTAAGTGAATACAGTTTATACGCTAGTAAATAAACCCTTTCAAAAGCTAGATATTTTATGTTCTAGCTTTACTGCTTTTTTCTTCATCATAATTTGTCTCACATATTGGTATTATAAAGTTGGGTTTGCTAGTGTTAACGCACTAACAATAAAAAATAATGCCTTATGTCGCTCAAAAAAATAATCAAACCACTCATACTAGCCAGCCTTTGCGCTAGTTCTAGTTACACTCTCGCACAAACAAAAGTAATTTATAACGCCAATGGTTATACCCCTTTATACAAAGGTGAAGTACAGCAGTTTTCTACCCTCGTTATTAAAAATGGCAAGGTAGTAAAACTAGGTAGCGAAACACTTAAAGATAGCTACCCAGATGCTAAGCTAATTGACGCGCACGGTAATACCTTATTACCTGGCTTAATTGATGCTCATGGGCACGTTATTGGCCTAGGAGATAATTTATCGCAACTTGACGTACGCGGCGCAAAATCGGTTGATGAAGTAACAAATAAACTAAAAGTATTTGCCGATAATAAACAAGGTTGGATTATAGGGCGAGGTTGGAACCAAGAGCTTTGGGCTGATACACGCTTTCCTACAGCTAAAGATTTAGACAAAATAGTTAGCGATCGACCTGTGGTTCTTTCGCGGGTTGACAGCCACGCCATTTTGGTTAATTCAAAAGCGCTCGAACTTGCTGGTATTACAGCCAAAACAAAAGCGCCTGAAGGCGGTGAAATAATTAAAGACGAATTTGGTAATCCTACAGGTATTTTTGTAGATAAAGCAGAATCGCTAATTACCCAGCATATGCCAGCCCCCTCAAAACAAGATATAAGTGACTCACTTGATGCAGCAGGTAAGCATTTATTAAGTTTAGGCATTACCTCTACTCACGATGCAGGTATTGATAAAACCACATGGGAGGTTTACAAAGAGCGCGGCGACCTTGGTAATTTACCATTACGTATTGTGGCAATGCTAAGTGGTGCAAGTCCTGATTTAGGCACAATGTTAAAGGCAGGCCGATACCACGACAAAAATGACTTTATGGAAATTCGCAGTGTTAAAGTTTACGCCGATGGCGCACTTGGCTCTCGCGGAGCCGCTCTGATTGAAGAATACGCAGACAGACCTGGTCACCATGGTTTAATGCTTGAAACACAAGAAAAACTCGAAGCGCTCTTTACACAAAGCTTTAAAAGCGGCTTTAGCGCAAATACCCACGCAATTGGCGATAAAGCAAATAAAGTAGTACTTGATGCTTATCAAAATGTGTTTAAAAAAACGGGCGGTATATTACTACGTAACCGAATAGAGCACGCACAAATTGTAACGCCTGAGGATATCCCTCGCTTTAAAGCGTTAAAAATAATCCCTTCAATGCAGCCAGTACATGCCACTTCTGATATGCATATGGCAGAGCAACGCTTAACTGAAAAACAATTAAGCGGTGCCTATGCTTGGCAAACATTTTTAAAGCAAGGATCGGTGGTTGCAGCAGGCTCTGATTACCCTGTAGAGCTTGCAAATCCATTTGATGGTTTGTATTCAGCCATTACACGCATGGATCATAACAAACTACCTGAAAACGGCTGGCGCGCAAGTGAAGTACTAAGCCGCGAAGATGCATTACGTGCATTTACTCTCGGTGGCGCTTATTCAGCCCATCAAGAATTTAAGGTGGGTAGTTTAGAAAAAGGTAAATGGGCCGACTTTATTTTAATTGATAAAGACTACTTTAAAGTGCCTGTTGACGAGATATACAAAACAAACGTACTGCAAACATGGGTAGCAGGAATAAAGCGATACGAAAAAACTAAGACAGAAAATACCACCGAAAAATAAAACTAAAAAAGGGTTAACGCAAGTTAACCCTTTTTGGTTGTGTAGGAAGGCACTTTTAGCTAAACATATTTTTCACATCTTTTAGCATGTCGTTGTACTCATCACTTGTGAATAGCTGCATAGACGGTATAACGCCTTTGTCTATATACGTTTGCAGCGCTGTCGACTTATCAGAAACTTGTAACGTGCCCTCTAAAATAGCCCCTACTCGAATAAAATCCACGTAACTTACTTTTTCAGGTTTGTAACTTGGGTCAGCCCAGCTCTGAGCTACATCAACAAACTCTTTAGGGAATTCCCACGCTTGCATAATAGATGAGCCAATTTTTCCACTCAGCTTTTGAATTGCGTGCGCTAAAAAGCTTGGGTTGGCAAATACCTCTGGGTGGCGCTCAGCTTCGGTTAAAATTGGTAATACACCAATATTATAAACAAGTGCGGCGAGTGTAATAGAATCGCGGTTTAGTGACGTGTGCTTACTATTTTTTAAATAAAATTCCATGAGTGATATTGAATGGCTAGCAACAGTTAATGTTTTTTGCCATGCCTTACCCATGTAGCCTTTAATTAGCTCATTATTTGATACAAATAATTGTTCCATAGCCATAGCTGTAGCAATGTTTTTAATTTGACGTAATCCAATACGAGTCACTGCTTGTTGTAAATTAGATACTTTTACAGAACGTCCCATAATCGCACTATTAGCTACTTTTATCATACGAGCTGAAAGCGCTGGATCTTGTGAGATTACATCTGACATTTGGATTAAATTCACATCTGGGTTATCTGCAGCTTGGCGAACCTTAATCGCTACTTCAGGTAGCGTTGGTAAAACCAACGTATCGTTATTTATTCTATCGACTAGAATCGTTAATAAAGCGTTTTCTGTAGACATAAAGCTGCCATCCTTTTGTGTTCAGCCTGTAAAGTAACTGCAAACTCAGGCAGTTAATTTTCGTATTAGTAATATAATTAGTATTGTCTAACTTACCGATAAAGTTAAGAAAATTATAGAAGTTTATTTTTATTTATAATGCTTTACCGCTCATGCTTGCCTTACAACGCCAAATACTTGCTATTTACCATTTAGTTTTGCTTTAATGCACTCACAATAAGGAAGCGTTTGTACATACTTAATATTTTAACTAAAGCAGTACAAATTATTAAACTTACTTTTTAACAGGCAATATAATGATCTTAAATAAAATTAGCCAAGCAATTATGCTCTCTGGTGTTGTTTTTCTTAGCGCATGTTCTGAACAAGCGCCGTCTTCTACCGACAACACAGCCGTAGAGCTTGCTCAAAAAAGCAGTGCACAGTCAGGCCCTAAGCTTATTAATGTAGATAAACAACGTTTAGATATTTACACCGACTTTAGCTTACAAAGTGATTTATCGCACTTAAGCGATAATCAACGAGCAATGGTTGCAAAGCTTATTGACGCTTCAAAAATAATGGATGAGTTATTTTGGAAGCAAGCATTTGGTGAAAATAAAGATGCTTTTTTAGCAAAACTAAACGATGGAAAAGTACGTAAATTTGCTGATATTAACTATGGTCCATGGGATCGTTTAAATGGTGATGAAGCATTTTTATCCAGCTATAAAGAAAAACCTCTTGGCGCACAGTTTTACCCTGCTGATATAACCAAAGAAGAGTTAAACAATGCAGACGTTGAAGACAAAACAGGGCTTTATTCTGTAATTAAGCGTGATGAGCAAGGTAAGCTTTACAGCGTACCTTATTCAAAGGAATACGCTGATGAGCTTGCAAAAGCCGCTGATATTTTACGTGAAGCAAGCAAACTTGCTGACGATAAAGAATTTGCTAACTATCTAAACTTGCGTGCCGATGCTCTACAAAAAGATGACTTCCAAGTATCTGACTTTGCTTGGATGGATATGAAAAATAACCCAGTAGATGTGGTTATTGGTCCAATTGAAACTTATGAAGATCAATTATTTGGTTACCGCGCAGCTTATGAATCTTACGTACTTATTAAAGATTTAAAATGGAGCGAACGCTTAGCTAAATTTGCAGCATTTTTACCTGAGCTTCAAAAAGGCTTACCTGTAGATGCTAAGTACAAACAAGAAGTACCAGGCTCTGACGCCGACCTAAATGCATATGATGTTGTTTACTACGCTGGGCATTCAAACGCGGGTAGTAAAACAATTGCAATTAACTTACCAAACGATGAGCAAGTACAGCTCGAAAAAGGAACTCGTCGTCTGCAACTTAAAAACGCAATGCGTGCTAAATTTGATAAAATTTTAGTGCCAATTTCAGAGCAGTTAATTGTACCAGAGCAGCGTAAACACATTACTTTTGATGCATTTTTTGCCAATACGATGTTCCATGAAGTGGCTCACGGTTTAGGTATTAAAAATACAATTACTGGTAAAGGTACTGTTCGTCAATCCTTACAAGAACACGCAAGTGCCCTTGAAGAAGGTAAAGCCGATATTTTAGGTCTATACATGATTGAACAGTTACTTAAAAAAGGCGAAATTACTGAAGGCACTATTGAAGATTATTACACGACCTTCATGGCAGGTATATTCCGCTCAGTTCGTTTTGGCGCATCAAGCGCGCATGGTAAAGCAAATATGATCCGCTTTAACTTTTTTGCTCAAGCAGGTGCTTTTTCTAAAAATGAAGAAGGCTTATACCGCGTTAATATGGAAAAAATGAGCATTGCAATGGCTAAGCTTTCTCGCTTAATTTTAACCTTACAAGGTGATGGCGATTACGAAAAAGTAGATCAACTAATTGCAACGCATGGCGACATTAAAGAAGAACTTGCTAAAGACTTAGAAAAACTAAGCAAAGCTAATATCCCTGTAGATGTAACATTTAAGCAAGGTAAGGAAATACTAGGGCTTAAATAAGTTTAGTTAAACTTAGTTAAACCCTAAAAAAGCGTTGCAGCTTATAACTGCAGCGCTTTTTTTAGCTCTGTGATTTGTAGATCTGTATAAGGCACTGCTGGGTGCTTACCCCAAATTGGCGCAGGCCATGCAGCATCACTCGTAAAACGCGCAATATGATGAATATGCAATTGCGGCACCATATTCCCTAAAGCCGCTATGTTTAATTTATCTGGTTTAAATACATCCATTAATAATTTACTTAGCTTGGCTGACTCTTTTAAATAAACAATTTGATCATCCTCAGATAAATCAATTATCTCTTTTAAGTTAGCCTGCCTAGGCACTAATACAAACCACGGATACAAGCTGTCGTTCAGTAAAAGCACTTTACACAGTGGCCAATCGGCAAGTTCTATACAGTCGCGTTTAAGTTCTGGCGCTAGTTTAAATTCAGGGTGAGTCATTGCTATGTCCTACTTTGTCTTTGATAATCGCCACTTTATAGCATTTAGTTGCAGTTGCACACGCTTGGCTTTACCATCAAAGCAATATTTATAATAAGCTAAGGCAACCTTGTGCTAAAAAAAATAAAACACCTCTCACTAGCTATACCGTTAATGGTTGGCGCTATTAGTGTTCAAGCAAAACCTTTATCGCTGGAGCGTATTTTTGACGATCCGAGCCTTTCTGGTAAATCGCCTGTACAACTTAAATTTTCGCCTGATGGCAGCCGTGTAACTTACCTACAAGGCAAAAGCGATGACTACAACCGCTACGATTTATGGGAGTACAATCTAAAAGATAACACCAACCGTGTGCTAGTTGATTCGGCAAAGTTATTTTCAGGCCCAGAAAACCTATCAGATGAAGAAAAAGCACGCCGCGAACGCCAACGTATTTTTGGTAAAGGCATACTTGAATACAAATGGTCTAAAGATAGCAAAGCACTTTTATTCCCACTCAATGGTGACCTTTATTATTACGATTTAGCCTCAGCTAAAAGTAAAAAACTAACCGACACTGAAGCATTTGAAACCGATGCACGCTTTTCACCTAAAGGTAACTACGTATCGTTTATTCGAGAGCAAAACCTTTATGCTTTAGAGCTTGAATCAGGTAAAGAGATTCAGCTTAGTAAAGATGGCGGCGGCGTAATTAAAAACGGCATGGCCGAATTTGTTGCTCAAGAAGAAATGAGCCGTATGACAGGTTA
Organism: Pseudoalteromonas sp. Z9A6; assembly: GCF_011378805.1. Classification (NCBI taxonomy): domain Bacteria; kingdom Pseudomonadati; phylum Pseudomonadota; class Gammaproteobacteria; order Alteromonadales; family Pseudoalteromonadaceae; genus Pseudoalteromonas; species Pseudoalteromonas sp. Z9A6. The sequence goes on along the minus strand of NZ_WTKZ01000013.1, from coordinate 47,097 downwards.
CTGGTGGTCAGGTGATGAAACTAAAATTGCCTATACCCGCGTTGACGAAACCCCTGTAAAAGAAGCTATCCGTAACGAAATTTACGCTGACGAAGTTAAATTATTTAACCAGCGCTACCCGTTTACAGGTACCGATAACGTTAAAATTCAACTTGGTGTGGTTAAGCTAAACGACCAAAAAGTAGATTGGATTGATTTAGGTAAAGATGAAGACATTTACATTGCGCGCGCTAAATGGCTAAAAGACGGCAATACACTGTCGTACCAATGGCAAAATCGCTCGCAACATAAATTAGAACTGCGTTTTTATAACAGCGAAACTAAAGCCCAAAAAGTAGCACTGACCGAAAATAGCAAAACGTGGATTAACCTACATTTTGATCTTGAGTTTTTAAAAGACAAAAAACATTTTGTATGGGCATCTGAGCGAGACGGCTTTAAACATTTATATCTGTATCGCACAAACGGTCAACTTGTACGTCAAATCACCTCTGGTGATTGGGCTGTTGATAGCTTAAAAGGTATTGATGAGAAAAAAGGCATTGTTTACTTTGCCGGTCGAAAAGATACACCGCTTGAAAGCCATTTATACAGCGCGCCTTTATTTAAAAAAGGCGATGCCAAACGTATTACCGAAAAAGGTCAGTACCACAATGTTGTGCTAGCAAAAGACAATAAAACCTTTATCGATAATAGCTCGTCTGATAATAAACCAAACTCAGCAGCACTTCGTAAAGTAAACGGCGAATTCATTACCTGGCTTGAAGAAAATAAGCTTGATAGTAACCATCCGCTTACTCCTTATTTAAGCGACTTAGCAAAACCAGAATACGGCACAATTAAAGCCGATGATGGCCAAGTTATGCATTACCGTTTATTTAAGCCTAGCACCATTGCTGATGGCAAAAAGCACCCTGTTATTGTTAACGTATACGGCGGCCCGCATGCTCAGCGAGTAACGAATAGCTGGCGCAGTAAAAACTTGTACTTTCAGTACATGGCGCAACAAGGTTACGTAATTTTTCAACTGGATAACCGTGGTTCGTACAACCGTGGTAAAAAGTTTGAAGATGCTATTTATAAACATTTAGGTGTGGTTGAAGTTGCCGATCAAATTAAAGGCGTAGAGTTTTTACGTACACTGGATTACGTTGACCCACAACGCATCGGTGTTTATGGCCACAGTTACGGCGGTTACATGGCGCTTATGACTATGTTTAAAGCGGGCGATTACTTTCAAGCCGGCGTATCAGGTGCTCCAGTAACCGATTGGGCTCTATATGATACGCATTACACAGAGCGTTATTTAGGTCACCCCGATACAAATGCTAAAGGCTATGAAGACAGCGCAGTATTTCCATATGCAGATGGCTTAAAAGGCCCATTAATGATTTACCATGGAATGGCTGACGATAACGTATTGTTTACGCATTCAACTAAATTATTTAAACAACTACAAGATAACGAAAAACAGTTTGAAATGATGACCTACCCAGGCTCTAAGCACAGCCTACGTGGTAAACAAGTGCAAACGCACTTGCATCAAACAATTACAAATTTCTTTAATCGTCATTTTGATGTTAAATAGTTAAACAAGTTTAAAAAGTAGACTAAAGGCTGATTGATAAATCAGCCTTTTTTTTGCATTAATGGTTGTTAAGCCTAGATTAAACTCTCTTTTTAGCTACGCTTATTCAATGCGCAAAAGCGCCAATTTTTAAGGATGAATGTATGCCTAGTTTACGTAGCTTTAGTATATTTCAACGTTTCTCACTGTTAATAGCCATTGTAGTGCTTGGGCTTATAGTGCTGAGCATATCCAGCCTAACTAACCAATATAATGCCCTTAAAAACGAGCAGTACCTTAAAACACAAAATGTAGTAGAAACTGCTCACAGCATCATTGAGCACTTTCATGACCTTGAACAAAATAACTCACTCACCCAGCAGCAAGCTAAAACGCAAGCTCTTGAAACAATAAAAGCACTGCGCTATGACAGTACTAATTATTTTTGGATAAATGATTATCAGCCTACAATGATAATGCATCCGATTAAACCTGCCCTCGATAATAAAGATTTAAGTAATAATAAAGATCCCGATGGCAAAGCGCTCTTTGTAGAAATGGCTAATATAGTTAAGCGTGATGGTGAAGGGTTTATACCTTATAAGTGGCCAAAGCCAGGTAAAGACCAACCTGTAGAGAAAGTTGCTTTTGTTAAAGGGTTTAGTCAATGGCAATGGATTATTGGCTCGGGTGTATACCTTGATTCAATTGACGAGGCATTTAGCCAACAACGTAACCTAATTATAGTCAGTGCAATAATTATGATTATTGCTGTTATTTTGCTTAGTTACTTTATAGGTAAAAGTATTTTAATACCTACTCGCTTAGCAGCCGATATGATGAAGGACATTTCACAAGGCGAAGGCGACTTAACCCGTACATTAAATGAATCCGGTAACGATGAAATATCTGAACTATCGCGCTCATTTAATTTGTTTGTTTTAAAAATACGAGAGTCACTTGCTCATGTAGCACAAAGCGCAAACAGCGTAAGCAAGCATGCACAAATCGTTGACGAATCAAGTAAAACAAGCCACTCATTTATAGAGCTTCAAAACGATAGTTCAACCCAAGTTGCAGCTGCCATGGAGCAAATGACTCACCAAATACACGATGTGAGCCGTAACGCTGAAGCCGCAGAGCAAGCAGCTAAGGATGCAGCACAAAACGCATCAACGGGTAAAAATGTGGTTGCGCAAACAATTACAGCAATAGAAACACTCTCAAGCAACATTGAAACAGTCAGCCGTGTAACTGCTGATTTGGCCAACGAGAGTCATAATATAGGCTCGGTACTTGATGTAATAAGAAGTATATCGGAACAAACAAACTTACTGGCATTAAACGCCGCCATTGAGGCAGCTCGCGCAGGAGAGCACGGCCGAGGATTTGCAGTTGTTGCAGATGAAGTAAGAACATTGGCAAGCCGTACAGGGCAAAGTACTGACGAAATTCAAACCATGATCACTAAACTACAAGAAGGTGCAAAAGCAGCAGTAGAAGCAGTTAAATCAAGCCAAGCACTTTCGCTTTCTACCGTAGAACAGGCGTCGTCTGCCAATACTTCACTTAATGAAATAGAACGACTTGTTTCAATTATTACCGAAATGAACAGCCAAATTGCACGTGCCACAGAGCAACAAACTCAAGCCGCTGATGAAGTTAATTTACGTATTAACGAGCTATCACACTCAACAGAGCAGTCACTTAATAATACTAAACAGCTTACAAATGCCAGCGATAACCTTAAACAAAGTAGCCAAGGGCTTTCGAGCGTAGTTAATCGCTTTAAATTAGATTGATAGCGATACCGTTACCATGAAACGCAACAGCCCTGAATTAACAGGGCTTTTTTATTGCATGAAAGTTTTTAGCTTACATACAGTAACGTGCAAACAAGCTCGTTACTGATGCGGCAGTTGGCTTACCGTGCTGCCAATCACCACCTTCAACACCGCTTCCTGCAATGTCCATATGAACATAAGGTAGTGGCTGAACCGAATCGTTACCGTGTTTATCAAGCCCACCAACAATAGCCATAAATGCCATTGGGAACTGATGACCACGAGCGGTAACAGCCGATGCCGCGTTATTGCTAGATAAAACATCGTCAGCTAGTGTGCGTGGTTTAATAAAGTCGTAGTCTTCACGGCGTGAACGCGATACTTCAGCGCCATCGGCCCATAAGTCACCCAAATCAGCTATTTGACGTGAAACACCAGCGCTACGAGCTGGACCATTTTCAACATACGCACCGTAAGGACCCATTGCACGAGCTGCATGACCCGTTAATGTAGCTACAGTAAATAACGTTGGATTAACCTCTGTTTTAGCTAAATCTTTCATTTCGCTAAGCAGGTCGCCCATTGCTAAGCGCCCTTCTGCATCGGTATTACCAATACGTACACGAACACCTTCACGGCTAGTAATAATTTCATCTGGCACAAAACAATCCGAGCCAATAGAGTTACGAACAACAGCTAAGTACGATACCACTTTAACGCCTTTAGGCTGATAATCCGCAACGGCTTTCATAAAGCCAGCAACAGAAGCTGCGCCGCCTTTATCACGGCTCATGCCTGCCATATAACCGCCTACTTTTAAATCTGCACCGCCTGTATCGTATACAAGCCCCTTACCTACAAACATAAGTGTGCGAGTAATTTCGCCCTCTGGTACATATTCAAGCTTAACAACACGTGGGTGATGGCGCTCAACTGCATACGATGCGCGAGCAACTGTACTCAGCATTGGGTAGTTTTTATCAATAGCTGCAATATCGTCAATTACGTCAACCGCAATGTTTGAGCCTTTAAATAAATCAACACAGTAATCTGCAAAGCGTGGTGGAGCCATACGCTCAGGTTCAGTACCACACAGGTCACGCGCTGCATATTGGCCTGCTGCAATTGCATTAACAGCTTTAATCGTTTGCTCGCTTGCGCCAACTAAACCAATCTGTGTAATAGGTTCAATGCTTTCACCGTGATATTCACGCGCTTCTAATGGCTGCCATAAGGCTTGGCAAGCGCCTAAATAAGCAACTTCTAAAGCATGCTGATAACGGCTATCGCCATTTAAATTTGGTAAAAATAATGCAGGGTTAACACTGCCCGACGCTTTTGCTTCGTTAATTGCTAATTTAGCAGCATCAAAATAACGACGCACGTCGTCGTAATCTCTATTTAACGGACCGGTTGGCGCAAGTACAACGCGCTTGTTTTCAATTACTAATAAAGTAACTTGCTTACCGATGCGAGAATCTACGTTTGCTTGAGCTAAAATAGCATCACGTAATGAGTTATTTGGTAACTGAGAAAAGTCATTACTAATAATAATAAGCGCATCATGAGATGTGCATTCAAAGCTTGCACTAACCGCTTGAGGGTATGCCATAAATAAGGTCCTGTTAGAAAACATAAGCCCCTATTATCGTCGATTTATATATTGAAGACCAGCAAGGAGCGATGAGCTAATCACATAACCTATCAATAAATGGCAACTTGGAGTTACAGGCTTTACAGCTTAATCGAGAATACTAAGTTGGAAGTTTTGTTCTGGCTCGTTTTTAATCCCAACGCCTATGCCAAGTAATCTTACAGGCTGTTGTAGCCCTCGCTGGTAGGCCTTAGTAAGTAGTTGAACAAATATTTCTATATTTAGCTCGTGATATACCTGATCGGCTGAGGTCACTACAAAATTTGCAAACTTCACCTTAACACTCAATTTATTAATACGATTTTGTAACTGCTGTTTATTAAGCCTTAAAACTAATTCCTCTAACAACCTTGGCAGCTCATCTAAGCACTCCTGTAAACTCGTTTTGTTGTACTCGTAGGTATGTTCAACACTCAGCGATTTTCTTATGCGATCTGTGGATACTTTACCAACATACTCACCTGCACATTTTTGATAAAGCGACACACCAAAATTACCCACATGTTGCTGCATCCAGTTAATGCCTTTTTCACGTACATCCTTGCCGGTATATAAGCCTTTTAAATTTAGCTTTTCGAGCGTTACTTTGCCCACTCCTGGAATTTTCCCCAGCGGTAATTGCGCTAAAAAGTCATCAACCTCATCAGGCAAAACGACAAATTGACCATTCGGTTTATTTTCGTCACTGGCTATTTTAGCAATAAATTTAATCGGTGCAATACCAGCTGATGCAGTGAGCCCTGTAGCATTGTAAATATCGGCTCTTATTTGCTGTGCAATAAGTGTGGCACTGCCTTTACAAGCGGTGCTGTCTGTTACATCTAGATAGGCTTCGTCTAAAGAAAGAGGTTCAATTAAGTCTGTGTAGCGTCTAAATACTTCACGTATTTGGTTTGAAGCTTCTTTGTATACAGCCATGCGCCCTGGGACAATAACTAAATCGGGGCATAATTGTTTAGCATGATAGTTCGACATAGCCGATCGTACGCCATACTCTCTAGCTATATAGTTAGCGGTTGAGAGCACGCCTCGTCGGCTATTGCCTCCAATAGCAAGCGGTACACATGCAAGTTTTGGATTATCTCGCATTTCTACTGCTGCATAAAAGCAATCCATATCTATGTGAATAAACTTCTTCATCACCACAACAATAACTGGTTATTTATACAGTCATTATTATAGAATCAAATGTGATAAGCAAGCCTAGGGCCTGTTTATCTTTCGAGGTTAAATTTGCAGCAGTATATTTGGTATTTAGGCAAGGCAGAGCCTATGTAGTGTGGTTATTCCCCATAAATAGGCGATAACGTAGCACAAATGCCAAACATACGCTGCCCGAAGGGTTCTGCCTAGGGGCAATTTACTCTTTGTTGCTCGGCTTTTACTTAGCCCACTAGGTCACAAACCTCGCGCCGCGATTAAATAGCCCCTAGATTGAACAAATTTTAATCCTGAAAGGTCAACAGGCCCTAGTTAGCGATTAAAAAAAGCGCTTATTACCTTCTTGCTCTTTATAACCACGTAGCCAATACATAACCTCAAATAAAAATCCTGCCAACATTAAAATGATAGCGCCAGATTCATTCCCCATCGCGTAACAGGTAAAAGAGGCTATAAAAACCAAACAAGCTAAGGCCCAATTAATTATATTCTGCATATTTTTACCTTTGTGTGTTTTTGTGTGTCTGTGTAATTTAACTGTAGACCTAAAATTAAACAGGTACAATCATCTTATAAAAAAACATGCCATTAATTACCTTGAGCTCGTAACACCATGTTGATAATCTAAGTACTTTAAAAATCAAGGGCCAATAAATAATGCAAACGTTTAAAGATCAGCACCCTATTCATACCGATATCACCGTAGCATGGGCTGATATGGATGCGCTACAACACGTAAATAATGTAGTGTATTTACGTTACTTTGAAATAGCCCGGATCGACTTTTTAAATAAAATAAATCTGTTCGACACAATAAGCCCAAACGGTGTGGGCCCAGTAATCAGCGAAAATAGCGTTCGCTATAAACGCCCAGTAACTTTTCCCGACACACTCACTGTAGGCGTTACAATTACAGATCTTAAAACAGATCGCTTTACCATGAACTACACCGTTTACAGCCATGCACAAAAAGCAATAACGACTACGGGTGCATCTAAAGTTGTAATGTTTGATTTTACTACAGGGCAAAAAGCCCCAATCTCCGAGCCTCTTTTATCGGCTTTAATCAGCCATGCTCAAAACTAATTTAGTTAAGGAATTTTTATGCAATACAACCCACTAGGTAGCAGTGGCGTAAACGTATCTCGAGTGTGCCTAGGGAGTATGACTTGGGGTAAACAAAATACTCAAAGCGACGCTGATGAACAAATAGCCTACGCGCTCGAGCAAGGCGTAAACTTTATTGATACAGCCGAAATGTATGCTGTGCCTCCTTCGCCAGAGACCTATGGTAAAACCGAGGAAATTATTGGCAATTGGCTATCGCGTAATCAGCAAAAGCGCAGCGAAGTGGTACTAGCTACAAAAATTGCAGGCAATGGATTATCGTGGGTACGTGATGGCGGCAATATTACTCGCCAAACAGTAATAGAAGTCGTAGATGATTCACTTAAGCGACTTCAAACAGACTACATTGATTTATATCAACTACATTGGCCAAACCGCTCTACCCCTCACTTTGGCAGACAATGGCCCGGCACTCTTAAATTTACCGACGTAAATACACAAGAGCAACAAGCTAGTATGCTTGATATTCTAGAAGGCCTTAATGAATGTGTTAAAGCAGGTAAAATTAAGCACTGCGGTTTATCTGACGATACGCCATGGGGTATAAGCCAGTTCTTAAGTTTGGCCAAAGAGCATAACTTACCGCGTATGGTATCTATTCAAAATGAGTTTAGCTTAGCGCACGCTAAAGACTGGCCGTATTTAATAGAACAATGTGTACACGAAGATATTGCCTACTTACCGTGGTCGCCTTTAGCAGCCGGTTTATTAACGGGTAAATACCTAAACGGTGCTCGCCCTGAAGGCTCTCGTTGGACCTTCATGCAGCGTAACGGTATTTTTAGAGATACACCCAATGCAGAGCAAGCCACTAAGCAGTATGTTGAGCTGGCTCATGCAAACAATATTACTCCAGCACAACTAGCCTTAGCATGGTGTAACCAAGTAGATGGCGTAACTTCTTCAATTATCGGGGCAACATCTATAGCTCAATTAAAGGAAGATATAGACGCATTTAGCATAACGCTAAACGACGAAATTCTTAGTGATATTAACACCATATTTAGAAACCATCCGATGCCTTATTAAGCATGTATGAGTTAAAAGCAGCCTTGAATGAGGTTGCTTTTAAACTAAAATATTTGACCCTACTACAACCAACACTATACTTTTATTAAGTTTTCTTAATTCAACGAACACTTATCAATGCTGAAAAACGGATACTATGCATTTTGCTTATTAATTGTATTCAACGCGCACGCCGTTGAGCAAAAAGTACAACCTCTAGAAGAGATTATTTGGCTGCAAAGTTACACGCCCCCTTTTCATATAGCTAAAAGTGAAAGCGCACCACAAGGCGGTATTTGCGACAACCTAACCGAGCAACTCATCAGAACCATAACTGATGTAAAACATACCCGCTTAATTGTTCCTCAGCAGCGTATAAATAAATATTTAAATGAAGGAAAAAATGTATGTTTTCCGTGTGTTATTTATAAAAAAAATAATAACCAACAACTTAACTACTCAAATCCAACAACGGTATATCCCCCATTTTCAATTATCACGACTAAAGAGCTAAAGCCGCAATTAGAAGAAAAGCACGGCTCGCCTATTCACCTTATTAATTTATTAACCGACCCGCAATATGTATACGGGCAAGCGGCTGCACGTAAATTTACAACTAAAATTAATACAATTATTGAAAATACAAAACGAGATAAAGAGTCTTCGTTAAGTTGGAGTAGCGAAAATGAAAGTCAGGCTGTTATAGCACGCTTGAGTCACGGCTTTTTAGACTACTCAATTGATTACCCGTTTATGGCTGATTACTTTAATAAACAAGGGGAGTATACGTATATAGAAAGTGTGCCAATTGCAGAAAATGACATTCAATTTATAAGAGGAGCAATAGGCTGTGCGGCTAAAGCACCTAATAATTTTGCAGAGCAAGCCCTTAAAAAAATTAACCGCGCATTAAAAAATAATGTACTCCAATCGCCTGAGTATCAACAAAGTCAGCATAGTTGGCTTAAAACCACCTTTACTGACTTTGATAAACACTACCAACAGCAAGTCGTTAACTTTTACTTACTTGCCACTGATGCTCAAGCAAACACTGATCATTAGCATAAAGCGCCACTGCAAAAATACTTTTAGCTGTTACCTCACCTACGCCCGACGGTGTACCTGTCATTATTACATCACCGTCTTCTAAGCTCATAAATTCACTAATTTCTTGTAAAATTGAGTCAGGATTGTGCAGCATAAAATGAGTATCACCTCGCTGAATCACTTCATTATTAATTTTAAGTTCAAAGGTAAAGTGCTTCATTGCATCAGTTAGCGCTACAAAATCAGTTAAAATAACAGAGCCGTCGAACGCTTTAGCGCGCTCCCATGGAAGCCCTTTATTTTTTAATTTACTTTGCACAGTACGCTTAGTTAAATCAAGGCCGAGTCCAACACCTACAAATTTTTTATTTTTAACTACAAAACACAACTCGGTTTCATAATGCAGCGTATCGCCGTTGTGAGCTGCAAATAACGTATTAGTAATTGCGCTATTTGGCTTATTAAATAAAACCATTTGCTCTGGCGTTTCGTTATTTAGCTCTGCAATGTGTGCGGTATAATTACGCCCAACACACACTACTTTTGATGGTGTTAACTCTTCAGATACTAACTTTATTGAATGCATATAAATAATGTCTCAGTTATTAGGGCCTGTTGACCTTTCAGAATTAAAATTTGTTCAATCTAGGAGCTATCGGGCAACGCATGTTCGGCATTTTTGCTTCGCTATCGCCTATTTATAGGAAATAACCACACTACACAGGCTCAGCCTTGCCTAAACACCAAACATACTGATGAATTCAACCTAAAAAGAGAAACAGTCCTTAGCTAATAAGCGTTTCAAGTAAGCTCAAATTAATAGGTTTAAGTAAAACTCGGTCAATATTTAAATCTTTTATTTCTCTTGGATCTGGCTCTGCTCCACTTACAATCACTAAGCGTAATTCAGGGTATCGCTCATTAATTTGCTGGCCTAAGTCAACGCCACGACCATCAGGTAAATGCATATCTAACAATACCTTATTAAATTGCTGGTCGTGATTAAGTATTTGCAAACATTGTGCGCAGCTAGACGCAATGACGGTTTCAACACCTAAGCTTTCTAAAAGTAGCTGCGTAATTTGTGCTGCATCGTGGTCATCTTCAACCAGTAAAAAACGTTGTTTCTTCTCAGTTAAGTCCTTGCCACAGCTTATATCTTTAGCTTGCGGTGCATGCTCTGGCGCTACCAAGTAATCTTGTAAACATTGATATAAAGCCGCGCTATCAACAGGCTTTGGTATTACATCGTTAAAACCAAGTGCAGCAAGCTCTTCATGTATGCCTTTCATCGTAGCGGCAGTGAGCGCAATTATTGGGCCTTTATAGCCCATTTTTCTAAGCTCTATGGTAGCTTCCTTGCCGCCCATTACAGGCATATGAATATCAATAAAAATAATGTCGTAAGGCGCTTTATACGCATCTGCTATGCGTACTTTTTCAAGCGCTTGCTGGCCATGTTCGGCATAATCTACGCGCGCACCACAGGTACTGATCATATGACCAACTAGCATGCGTAAATCACGTAAATCATCAACTACTAATACTCGTCCGTGTACCTTACAAGGAGCTGATTTACTTTGTAATTGTGGTGCGCTACTAAAATTAAGCGTTTGGCGTTCTACTCCACTAATGTCACCCGGATAAACCGAAATAGTAAATGTAGAACCTTTGCCTATTTCAGAGTGCAAACTAATATCACCGTGCATACGCGCTAACAATTCAGCACATATTGCCAAACCTAAGCCTGCGCCACCTACAGAGCGTGATTCTACATCGGCTATTTGTTCAAAAGGCTTAAATATAAGTTCTTGTTTTTCAGGGGCAATGCCCATACCTGAATCTTTAATGCTAAAAAATAGCATTTCAGTGTCATCAACCCATTGCGTCCACGCATTAACAACAATTTCGCCTTTATCGGTAAATTTAACCGCATTATTTATTAGATTTATTAAAATTTGACGAACTCTTGTTGCATCCAGTCGTGCAACTAGAGGTAATGGCTTATGAGATTCAAAGCGCAACGTAAGGCCCTTATCAAGCACCGATACGCGCATTAGCGTGTATACATCGGCAAGCATGCTATCAAGGTTAACTTCGCTTAGGGTAAGTTCCAGTTTATCGGCTGCTATTTTTGACAAATCGAGCACATCGTTTAACAAGCTCAATAAGTGTTTACCGTTTCGATAAATAACACCCAATTCATTTTCTGCTTGCTGACTAAAGTCGCTCTGCATTAACAGTTCGGTGTAACCTAAAATAGACGATAGAGGGGTACGTAACTCATGGCTCAAATGAGCTAAAAATCGATCTTTTGAACGATTTTCGGCTTCAGCTTTTAAGCGTTCAACTCGCTCACCTTCTACATCTTTACGCGCTAAAGCATAACGAATAGCACGCGCAAATCGGCTCGAGCTCATTTCTGTTTTTATTAAGTAATCAACGGCGCCCGCATCAAGCGCAGCTGAGTCTAACTCATCATTAGATTGCCCCGTTAACATAATAATAGGACCGCTAAAACCGTTGGCTATCGCTTTTTTTAAAACGCTTAGCCCGTTAGATGCACCTAAGCGATAGTCGAGCAAACAAATATCGTGCTCATTTTTACTCAGCTTTTCAATTGCTTGCTCTGGAGAGCTTATCCATTCTACATTAAACGTATGTGAATCTAATTGTTGTAAATAGTCGCAGGTGAGTATGTAATCATCTTCATCGTCTTCAACTAGCAGCAGCTTAGTCACTTTATCTAACATAGAATCTCCCTTTAATCGTTAAATGTTGATGGTAGCTCTACAAATTCTACCCAGTATTTTCCTAGCGTTTTCATCAAATCAACTAAGCCATCAAACGTTACTGGTTTAGTGATGTAAGATGCGGCACCTAAGTTATACCCTTTTACCATGTCTTCTTCTTGTTTAGACGTAGTTAATATAACAACCGGAATTCCCTTTAAGCTAGGGTTTCCTTTTATGGCTTCAAGCGCTTCACGGCCATCCATTCTAGGCATATTTAAATCAAGTAATATAAGTCCAGGACGCGGCGAAACTGCTTTGTCTTCAAACTTACCTTTACGTTCTAAATATTCAAGTAACTCGACGCCATCTTCAACAAAGTGAAGCTCGTTAAGTACACGACTTTCAGCAAGGGCATCTTGTGTTAACAAACGATCATCTTCATCGTCGTCTGCCATTAAAATAGTAATCGGTTTTACTTTTGAATAGGGCATTTAAGCCTCTCCTTGCAATGTGAAAAGCTCAGCTTCCACAGGTAGTTTTATGATAAAGGTTGCACCTTCACCGTCTTTACTTTGGGCTGTAATTGTTCCGCCATGGCGCTCTACAATACGCCTACATACAGAAAGGCCAATACCCGTGCCTTTATATTGTGAGCGTCCATGTAATCGCTGAAACGGTACAAATATTTTATCGGCATAGTCTTGTGAAAAACCAATACCGTTATCTTCTATGGTAATAACTTGAAAACTTAAATGAGTATTATGATCAGAGCTGAAAATATCTTCATCTTGATAACTGATTTTTATGTGCGGGCTTATATTTGGACGCCTAAATTTAACAGCGTTCGACAACAAGTTTAAAAACAGCTGCTGCATTTGGCTTTTATCAGCCTGAATAACTGGCAAATCCTCCACATCAATTTGTGCTTCAGACTCTTTTATTGCTATCTCTAAATCACTTAATATATCAGCTACAACTTCATTTAAATTCGTATCGTCAAAGTCTTTGCCACGCGTTGTAATACGCGAAAACTCTAATAAGTCGTTTATTAGATTAGACATACGCTGCGCTGCATTTTTCATGCGCCCAATGTAATCCATCCCCTTTTCACCCAGCTCATCTTTAAACATAGTTTCGAGACGGTCACTAAAGGCTTGGATTTTTCTAAGAGGTTCTTGTAAGTCATGACTTGCTACAAAAGCAAACTCTTCAAGCTCTCGGTTACTTCGGCTCAATTCATCTGAATATAATGTTAGCTCTTGTGTCCGCTCAGAAACCTTAATTGCTAATGTTTCGTTTTGTTTTTCAAGCTCAAAACGATATTGTGCTGCATTTCTTAAATTAAGGCGCGTCATAATAAACATACCAATAATCAGCAACCCACTGGTTATTGCTGTTATAGCGAATGTAATTTTAGCCTCATTTTTAATCTGTGCTAATTTAGAAAAATGGCTTACTTTAAAGAGTAATTCACGGTCTTGAATTTCATTAACATACTCTCTAATTTGCTTATAAAGCTTTCTTCCTTTATGTGTATTTAATACATACATCGCACGTCTTTCTTTGTCATCTAGCGCAAGGTTTACAGTTTGTTTTAATTCTTTAATTTTACTATCTACAAGAACTAACAACTGGGCTATACGCTCAGCTTGACCGTCAATCTCAGAGTGAAGCGACTTGACATGATCTGTTTGCGCCTCAATTTGCCCAATAGCGTCATAATAAGGCGCTAAATAGTCAGCCTCTTCTGTCAATAAATAACCACGCTGCCCAGACTCAGCCTGCACTATGGATAGATGCAGCTTTTCAATTGCTGTGGTTAGCATGCTAGTGTTGTCTAAACTTTTTTGGGTTTGTGTTAAGCCTTGAATCGTATTCAATGCTAAAAATGCGTTGCCCACAATAATACCTAGCACAACCACCATAAATGTTGCCCACGTAATATTAGCCTTACCTTGCTGTTTTTTCTTGCTCATTTAGCTTCCCGAATTAAAGTTTATACAACACTTAATACTTATTGAGAGTCTGATATTTTTTGCAAACTTTCGCTGCACTGTTGGCAATTATTGATAATTTTATCAAGTGCATCTAACGCTTTTTCTTTTGGCATATCGTTTTCAAGTACCAATTTAATCAGCTCAGCATTCATCGAAATACGATTTAGCGGCCCTCTTGCATCGTGTACTAATTTATTGAGTTGCTCTGTTTGGTTATCGGATGTCATGCCCTTCCTCAAATCTATTTATATTCGCCAATACCGCCATATGCATTAAGGCGGTTATAAAGTGTTTTAGTACTAATACCCAGCATTTGTGCAGCAAGCGTTTTATTACCTTGCACCTTATCAAGCGTTGCATGAATAAGTTCTTTTTCAACTTCTTCAATTGTTTGCCCTGCTGATACAGGCTTTTCGGCAGCTTGATTATTAACGCGCGAAAAAGGTGACTCTAAGTTATCAGGTAAAATAATATCGCTAGTTTGTGGGTCGCTCATAATAAATGCACGGTGTATAGCATGGCGGAGCTCTCGCACATTACCCGGCCACTCATAGCTTTGCAGCTCTTTGAGCTGTGCGGCAGTCCAACTAAAGGCAGTGCCGTTTTCGTCATTAAGTTGATCTAAAAAGGCTTTTGCTAATAAAGGTACATCTTCTTTTCTATCGCGAAGTGGCGGTATATCAATAGGAAAAACAGCCAACCTAAAGTAAATATCTTCACGAATAACATTATTTTGTGCTAAATCGGTAAGCGAGCGGTTAGTAGCTGAAATAACACGGCAATTGGTTGGTATTTCTCTGTTACCACCTACGCGTGTTACCTTTTTAGTTTCAAGCACTCGCAGTAAATTTGGCTGCATATCAATTGGCATTTCAGTTACTTCATCTAAAAACAAAGTACCGTTATTTGATTGCTCAAATACACCTTCTTTACGTGCAATTGCGCCTGTAAATGCGCCTTTTTCGTGGCCAAATAACTCACTACCAATTAACTCTTTTGAAAGTGCGCCACAGTTGCTAGCAACTAATGGCCCTTCGCACTGGCTTGCGTTATGAATAGCTTGAGCCACTACTTCTTTACCTGCACCACTTTCACCCATAAGCATCACGTTAGCATTTGTTTTAGCTACACGTTCAATCATGTTGTAAAGCTTTTGCATTGGCTCAGATTCACCAATCAAACCGCCAAAGTGGCGTACAATACCGCTCGACTTTGCTTTTTTAACTGCTTTTTTAGGGCCATTTAAAACGAGTTCTAAATCTTCACGTTGTAATGGTTTTAATAAATGCCCTACATTTGGCTCACACATATCAGCTAAAATACCTTTAACTGAAGGATGACCCGAAATAAGTGTAATTTTTGGAGATTGCCCAATCGTTTTTAAGTGATCAAGTAAGTGCAAACCGCTACCATCAGGCAGCATAAAATCAAGCAGCACATGATCAAACGCATTATTTTCAAACCATTGATGTGCTTCTTTTAAACTGGTAGCTGTGCTTATATTGTGGCCGAGGAATTCGACTATGTGGCAAACAACGTCACTAAATTCAACGTCGTCATCTACTAAAAGTATGTCTAACATGATAAATCCCTATGCTTTTTTCTTATTCTACGCATCCTTGATATTAATTTAAAGGTGCGCCCAGAATCTAATTTTAAAATAAACTTAAGCGATTAAATGCTATTAATGTTACCAACCTAATATTTACGTATGCTGAAAAAAATCGATCATAAATTATGATTAATAATTAAAATCGTTTCTATTTATAGAATGGTAGCAACTATTATTAAAAACCTAAAAAAGGAGACGAAATGCAGCAATTAAAAACCTTAATACATTCAGGTATTAATATTGACCAAGGTACTCAATTTACACGCTTAACAGCTCGCGCTATTGTAATTAAAAATAATAAAATACTTTTAATGTATACAAACCGTAATGAAGACTACAGCCTACCCGGCGGTGGAGTAGATGACGGCGAAAGTATTGAGCAAGGCTTAATTCGCGAACTAAGCGAAGAAACTGGTGCACAACAAATAAGTGTAGTTAAAGCCTTTGGACTCTATGAAGAGTATCGCCCTTGGTATAAAGACGATTTTGATATTATTCATATTAAATCGTATTGCTTTGTATGCAGTATTGCCGACGAGTTTGGCAAAGCGCAGTTAGAGCATTACGAGCAGCAAAATGGCATGACAGCTAAATGGGTTGATATTAACGACGCAATTGCGCATAACGAGCGCACCATTGCTAACAGTGAAAAACAAGGGCTTTCTATTTTACGAGAAACTTACTTATTAAAGCGCATTGCAAAGGAGCTAATATAAAGCTCTGTGTTTGCCCCAGAGGGTGTTGTAAATTTTGCAACGCCCAGAATATTTTACTACCTCGAGCACCTCAATTTTTATATTTAAAAAATCCCCCTTCAGCAAAAATCTAAATTTAACTAATAAAATCAGATGGATAAAAACAAAAGCAACTTTTTTAAAAACTGGCTCTAGCCTTGCACCTTTTAAATAACTAAATTTGTAAGGAGATAGAAATGAGTAACACAGTTAAAACGATTAATCCCGCAACTGAGCAAACCATTGAAACCTATACACTACTTTCTCAAAAGGAAGCAGAACAGGTAATCGAAAAATCTCACGAAACATATTTAAAATGGCGATTAACGTCATTCACTGAACGTGCAAAATACCTTAATAAGTTAGCCTCACTCTTTGAAGATCAAAAAGAAGCTATTGCAAAACTCATGACCGAAGAAATGGGTAAAGTTTACGAGCAAGGCTTTCAAGAAGTTGAACTATGTGCAGGAATTTGTCGTTATACAGCCGAACAAGGCCCAGAAGTACTTGCTGACGAAGAACGTGATATGGACGGCGGCCGCGCAATTATCAGCTACCAACCAACAGGTGTATTATTAGGTATTCAACCGTGGAACTTTCCGCTTTATCAGGTAATTCGCTACAGTGCAGCTAACATCATGGCGGGTAACACAACCGTATTAAAACATGCTGGTAATGTATTTGGCATGGCTGAAAAAATAGAAGAGCTATTTAAACAAGCTGGTTTCCCAGAGTATTGCTTTAACAATCTACTTATCGACGGCAAAACAGCCAGTTCTTTAATTTCGCACAAAGCAATTAGCGGCGTAACCTTTACCGGTAGTGATGCGACAGGTAAAAAAGTAGCAGAAGAAGCAGGTAAACACGTTAAGAAAACAGTGTTAGAGCTTGGTAGTAACGACGCTTACTTAGTACTTGATGACGCAGACCTAGAGCTTGCAGTTAAAACCTGTGTAACCGGGCGCATGATCAATAACGGTGAAACGTGTGTTTCAGCTAAACGTTTTGTTGTTGTAGAGTCACTTTACGATGACTTTAAAGCGCAAATTAAAGAGCAATTTGAAGCCATGAAAATGGGCGACCCAATGGCTGACGATACAGACTTAGGCCCAATGGCTCGTGAAGATTTACGCGACGGCATTCACGACCAAGTAATGGAATCAGTTAAAGCAGGTGCAAACATAGTAACGGGCGGCGAAATACCTTCGCAAACGGGTTATTACTACCCACCTACTCTACTAGATAACTTAGCCCCTGGTATGCCAGCCTATGACGACGAATTATTTGGCCCAGTAGCTTCGCTTATTAAAGCCAAGGACAACGACGATGCAATGCGCATCGCTAACGACTCTCGCTACGGTTTAGGCGGCGGTATTTTCTCTAAAGATGAGAAAAAAGCCATTGAACTAGCTAAAAAGTACTTTGACACCGGTATGATCAATATTAACGGCTACGGTTTAGCACAACCTAACCTACCGTTTGGTGGTGTTAAAGAAAGTGGCTACGGCCGAGAGCACGGCGGCTTTGGTATGCGCGAATTTGTGAATATCAAATGTATTATGATCAATAGCTAATTTAGCCTTAAATACTAGTACATTAAAAAACCTAAAAGTGGGTAACCGCTTTTAGGTTTTTTTAACTTTAAAATTAGATTACAGAAGAGCTTAGTCTTTACTAAGTTCAAACCACAAAGCAACTACACAGTAATAACTGTAAATGAGCAGTTTGCTTTTTAATCATTATCAATATAAAAGAATAATATAATAAATTCAGAGGCACTAATTGCAGCTAGCTGCATTATCAGCAAAAACATAATACCAATCCCAGCCTGAGGGTCAGGTTCAATACCAAAGACAAGTACTGGCGCTAAAGTAATAGTACATAATGCAGCTATAATTCTAATAAAAATGAGCCGTTTATTTTTATAGTTTTTAGCGTTAGCTAAAAAATATAGAAGCAAATAAGGCAACAGCATAAACGCAAAGCCAATTTCAGTTGGCATCCAGTACTTAATAGCAACAGCAACTAAAGATAAAACAGCAAGCGCCTTAACTGGGTAGTATATTTTTTTATAATTCACATGCTTTCCTTTGCACGCAGTGCTTTATTAGCACCAAATAAAATATTGCCGAACAATATAAAAACTTTACCTATGCTATGCAATCTATTTCACTAGACCTAACCTGACAGGCAACAATGAGCGAGAAGTAGTCATTCAAAAGTTTTGATGTCTGAAGTCAAGATTTGATCCTCGTTGGCTTTTTCAAAACAAATGGGCACGAGCTTTTGTAATAGTGGCAAAACAAGCAAAGGCTCAGAGCGATTATCGACACAAACAACGGCATTTGCACTACTCAGCGCTCTCACCAATGCATCAACAGGGGTTATATCACCTACAGATTCAATAAAACAATTGTCTTTCTCAAATTCACTGATATCGTCGAAATATGCTTCAGGCGAAAACCAATATAACTCAAGCGACTTAACTACCACGTTATTGTTGTTTGATAGTTTTTTCCCTAAAACGATGAGGGGTTCGGCTTTTTTACCCAAACGGAGCTTAAGCAAAAGCGTTTTAATCAAACCCATGTGCTTACTATATACCCAATAAAATAGTGACATGTTTTATCGTGTATTATTAGGTACATTAAAACAATAGTTACTTTTGTGGACTACCAGCATTTGTGCTTTAAACTATTGGTTAATTAATTTAATCCACTCAATCGGATTCGACACAATGAATTGATATTTATTACCATCTTTTAATACGATTTCAATTGCATCACGTGTATAAGACAAAATACCCACAACTTTACCAGTGCACTTACTCACTTTTACAATTTCACGCCGTGCAAACATATAAGGTCCTAACCCAAATTGTGCATTAAACGGTGCAAAATGAATATCGGTGTTGGTTAACCAAAATCTGCCGTCGGCTTTGATTGCCCCTTGTTGAATCGTGGCGATTGTCGATTTGATTGTTATTGCATGCATAATAGTATCCCTTTATGTAGCTCTTAATGTGTCAGTTTTGCTGCTTTTAAGTCATTACCAAGTGACGACATTTAAGCTGGCTGTATTATCTTTTTCTTGGTTTGCCTACCGTTAAGTAGTGCGCCCAACCACGTATTTTTAACTAATAATAAATAACTTATTTGACCTATAAGTAATGTAACAACCACGCTAACTATAAACTTTACTAAAACTGGCAAATTAGTATTAATCAATGGCATCTGAATATAAATCAGCACTGGCACATGTATTAAATAAATCCAATATGATGCATTTGATATGCTGCGACTGAGCTTACTTTTGTGATTTAAAAAACGATGCCCAAGTAAAAACGTTATGGCGGTTAACAAAATAACACTTAGTCCTTGTGATAAAACATGCAATACATATAGCTCTCCCGCTGCGGCAAAATACCCCGTAGTTGCGGCAGCAATCACTTCATCTAAGCTTGGCGCGGCTGGTAATAAAGAAAAATAACCAGTCAGTGATATTGCAACACCCAAAATAAGAGGCCATAAGTACTTATGATATGACGAAATAAGCTGTTGTTTTTTATAAAGCCCCACTCCTAAGCAATAAAAACTGCCGTAAAAACCATACGACCACAACTGTGGAGTGAGTTTATCGGGAGCAGGAAATGGAATAGATTTCCCCATCAAAGAAAGCGTTAACACGATGGGAAGTACAACCCACATAAATAAAGGGTGAACGCTAAGCCCATCGAATTTATTACCTAATAAGTTAGTTGTTTTCAACAACCAGTGAATTAAGCAAAACTGGAATAAATTCCACAAAAACCATAAGTGCATAGTGCTAACAACAGGCTCTTTAATAACTTGAAACACAGCAAAAATCGGCGGTATTGGATTAGCTATACCGGCCCCAAAACTCAAGGCATGGTAGTAAATAGCAAAGCTTAGCGGTAAAAAAACAATAAAAGGCAGTAGAATATGTTTACTGCGATGACGTAAAAAGCCCGCGTTGCTCGATTTATCTATTAAAAGTGCACTGCAAAACCCTGCAATAATAAAAAATAACGGCATCCGAAATAAGTGCAGCGTATGCGTAATATAATCAAATAGACCATGTGTGCTTGGGTCTGCCGTAAACCAAATATTGCTAAAGAACGGACTGTAGGCTAAAGCGGCATGAAATACGATGCCGAGCAATAGCGCGAGGCTACGTAAATTATCAATATAGTGTAATCGAATGTCTTTATTCATTAATGTGCCCAACTAATTTTTATTAATAAAGCATAAATGAATGAGGTTTCATGGCACTAGTCACAAAGCTCATAGCCCGAGCTATGACAGATGTCACTGTTTTTACAATGCGAGTTCTGCAATAATTGCTAAAAAAATATGGCCGCAGTAATGGAATCAACTATACGACATACAACCGATTGGCATTTCTCAACATTGGCATCGTGGCTTGGGGTGACATCGGCGTGTGCCTATTATGCAAACTCAGAATTAGCACTATATTTGCAAATCATAGTAAGTGGTTCCATTTTAGCCATTTTGCTGTATGTGTTAAAACAACCCAATAAATTTGTTCACGGCGTAGCACTTGGCTATTTCCTGCTGATTTTGGTTATGATACAACTGAGTTCAACGTCCTTAGTTTTTATCCACCTAGTGATGTTCACAGCGGTTTTTAGTCCTCATTTTTCGCTTCCTAAAATACTGACTTGTGTTGTGGCCGTCATGCTGGTGTATGGTTTAACGCATTATTCGCGCTGGGAAAATGGCATTCCTTGGATCACGTTTACAATTTGGTTCTTCTTTTGCTTGATGAATTGGTTTGTTAGCCGGCGTATTGTCGAAAGTTTAAATACACATTACCAATCCCGCCAAAACTACAAAGAGTTAAAAGCCACCCAACACATGATGGGCGCGATGCATGCAGCGCAAGAGCGACAAAATATATCACGCGAGCTACATGACTCACTCGGCCATAAGCTTACCGCGCTCAGCATTAATTTAGATTTTGCTAAAAGAGCAGCAAATGAAGCCACCGTTGAAACCCTCTCTCTTTGCCACCAACTTAGCCAAGAAGTATTGGCAGAAGTACGCGAAATCGTTTCCACTCAACGCAATGACAAAACGATACTTAAGCAAGCTCTTGAGGCCATTTGCGAACTAACACCTAATTTACACTGTAATCTCCAACTAAGTAAGGGGACAGAGCAGCTCCCTCAAGACTACGCCCTGTGTGTATTGCGGTTTACCCAAGAGATGATCAGCAACACCCTTAAACATACCCAAGCAAACTATTTTACTTTGCATGTGAATGTCTCCCACGTTGGCCAACACCCGCTGTTAATTGCAAAAGCGTATCACAATCAACCAGAGACCCATTTACCTAAACAAGGAAACGGATTAGCAGGATTAAATGAGCGAATGGCACAATTTGGCGGTGAATTTTCACAACATATTGAGCAAGAAACACTGATCAATACCATGACATTACCACTAAATTTAGAAGAAAAAAGCCATGATAAAGTGCCTACTAGTTGAAGATCAGACCTTAGTTCGTTTAGGCCTCGCTAATTTACTTAACCTCGATAACGCCATTAATATAGAAGCCCAAGCTGAAGATGGCTTGCAAGCGCTTGCACTATTAGCTGAGCATAGTTTTGACATTGCTTTACTCGATATGAGAATGCCGAATTTAGATGGGCTCGGCGTGCTGCAAAAAATGCGCGAGAAGGGTGATAAAACCCCCGTGCTGATCATTACCACATTTGAAGATTGTGATGTATTAGTCAAAGCCCTTAATCTAGGTGCTCGTGGGTATGTGCTTAAAAACATTGAACTTGAAGAACTCATTAGCGCTATAAAGCAGGTCGTTGCAGGTGAGCGAGTATTGCAAAGTGCGGTGACTGATTTTTTACTCAAAAAGCAACTAAGCCCTCAACTCTGCTTAACGGGCAAAGAACAAACCGTACTGCAGTGTTTGTCTTTAGGTATGCCAAACAAAGTGATTGCCAAAAAATTAGATAACTCTGAGGGGACTATTCGTAATCATGTGTCACAAATTCTTGCCAAATTAGACGTAAAAGACCGCACTCAGGCCGTTATAAAAGCCATTAATCAAAACCTAATTTAATACGCGAACAACACCAAATTACTATTTTTGATTAGGGTATGTTGATGAGCAAAGAGCGCTTTTTAAGCGCCACTATTTGTCATTAGGCTTAAGTGGTGCAATTAACATAAATAAGAGTAAACAAAACCAGCTAATAAATAAACAGGCGACTATCCCGTCCCACTTTTTGTGGCCTAGCAATGGGTATGATTGGCATCACCCAAATCTTGATTTCAGACATTAAAGATCTTCAGTGTCTGCTCATGGCACTGAGCTCAAATTCGGCAAAGAGCGATAAGCCGTCACTCATGTAAGTTGTCATTAACTTAGTAAGAATAAGAGAAAACTTTCCTCTTTTTTACATGGTTATATAAGCCGCAGAAAGAGTAATATTTATAGTTGGCAATAACTTATGGTATTTGCTATTAATATAAGTTCACAAAATAAGGATGTTTTCGCACTAAAATAGGGAAAGTGTCCTCTGACAAAGATGCTAACTGGCTACCAATAGTTCATCATTTAAGGTTGTAATGAAGAAAATTTTAGTTATTGCGTTATCAACATATTTAGCTGGATGTGCAAGTTCTTCTGGTATTGTTGATGCAACAAAAGTTCCATCGTATTTCGATGGAGCACATTATTCAGGTAAGTTTACATTCGTAAATAGCGATACGTTTCCTAACCAAAAACAGTATCGGGTTTTTGAACAAGGAAGTGATAGCACAGCTCCGCTCAGTGAGTTGCGAGCTAAAGCTAATTATTCTGCAAGGTTTTTCTGTAGCAATAAAATAGGAAAGCCAAGAGTTGTAGTGGTATCGGAGATGACATCACAAGGGCCTCATATTTTGGGCAATTTTCCAAGATATGAACTCGTATTTATTTGCGTCCAACAAAAAGATGAGCCATTCCATGTAATGAATAGTGGGGAGGTAAATGTAGATAATACAAGTAATAAATATGAACAATTAAAGTTATTAAAAGAGCTTCTTGATAATGGGACTCTCAACGAAAAAGAGTTCAAAGTCGAGAAACAAAAGCTGCTGAATAAATAAGTAGCGCCAGTTAACAAAAAAATCCATGCGACCACCTTCGGCGGCGCACGATTTGGGCGTTACCAATGTCTGCAATTGGCACTTTCTAGCCACTCGACAACATAAACGTGGTAGTCGTGTTGTTGCTAGCCAATTCATTATTTTTGTCGGATGGCGTGGCTTCGCCACTTATCCGACCTACACTGCCTAATAGCTATAACTTCTCCTCAAACCTCGGCACTTTTCGCTTATCTGCCTTATTCATAGCAAGCTCTTGAATTTCTTCTTGCTTGTGCTGCGCCGATTTAGTTTCTAATGATTGCTGATTAGCGTTTTCGTAAGAAAGCTCAGTCAGTAGCGCAAAGTGATCAGAGCCATACTTAGCTAAGCGCTTAATACGTTTTACTTTAAAACCTTCGCTGTGAAATAAGTGATCGAGCGGCCAACGCATAAAAAAGTAACTTGCATGAAAGGTGTTATAAAAACCACGGCCTTTTCGAGGGTCTAAAAAGCCACTTATCTGCATAAACAAACGGGTGCTACGCGACCATGCTACGTCGTTTAAATCACCGGCAACTATGGTAGGTCGTGTTGGGTTTTTAAGTGCTTTAGCCACCATTATTAGCTCTGAGTCGCGCGGACGCGATGAGTCTTCTTCGGTCGGGCTTGGCGGTGCTGGGTGAATAAAGTGCCCTTGCATTTGCAGGCCTTCATCGTTTTCAAACAGAATATGAATTGAGGGAATATCTTCTTCTATGAGCTCACATATTTGTGCATCGAGTATTTTAAACTTGCTGTATAAGTGCATGCCGTAACGATTGTCTTTAGGGCATTCTATGTAATACGGGTAATTTTTTTTGATGACTGATAATTTATTTTCCCACCAGCTATCGCTCTCAAGCGTAATAAGTAGGTCGGGTTGATGCTCATCAACAAGGCTAATTAACTGCTCACTTTTATGGTTCGACATAAGTACATTTGCCGACATAATCCTTATACTATGATCTATATGCTTAGGTGCGCTTTGCACTTCTTTTTTAGCAAGCCACGTATACGGGTAAATCCATTTACCTTGTAAAATCATTATAAGTAATGAGGTTAAGGCTATAAACACGTAACCTATTTCGCTACTTTGCCATAATAAAAACAACGAAGTAACGGCGACAAAACTGGCAATATAAAAAACCTGTAAACGAACAAAGTCGCAGCTACGCACTAAGTAATGCTGGCTGTACGACATAGGTAGTAAGGTAACCAGTAAAAAAAAGCCAATAATTATAGCCAGCGCAATGAGCATTTTAATATCCTTATAAAGTTAATTTAGCGACTTAAAATTGAAAGTATTTCTCGAGTATCGTGCACCATATGGATAACTGTACGGTCTATTTCAATACTCACTGTACCATTATCTCTAGAGCGTTCAATCACTCTACCTCGTTTGTATAAATCACGATCTAAATAGTCGCCTCGGTGGTAGCTTTTACTTAGCACTGGTGGCGTCCAACCTGCACGAATTAGCTGCTTAGCCTCTTTTTTAGAAAGGTAGACATTGTCGTTATGCTTATGTGAATGATGCTTTTTTGTGGCCGTGTTTATGACCATGCTTATCTTTATGCGGTTTTGCATCTGCGCTTATTGAAAATAAAGCCAATGCTATTAGTACTGTGTGTATAGGTGCTCTCATAAATAATCTCTAGCATAATTAATAGCTAAAGATTAACAAACACGGATGAACATCATATGAAACAACTAACACTTATTTAACGTTGTTTATATTGTGTTTTACAGTGGCTTCGCATAATGGCGGGATCGCGTAATTTTAAATGTTTTGTTTTACGACCTGCATGGCGCTTACGCCACACTTTAAAACTGCCTTTTGAAACATTGTCTCGCATAAAAACCACCAGCTGCGGATACTTTAATCCGTATAGCTTCTCTATAGCCTCGTAGGGGGTTCTATCTTCCCACGCCATTTCGATAATGCGTGACTGCTGCTCTGCGTTAAACATGGTATATCTCACAAATTTTAACTTATACGCTAGGTAAAAATACTTAGATCAATGCAATTAAGCTCAGTAACTGTATAATTGGCGTTCAAGTTATGTACTTTAAAAGATATCGAATTTATATTTATGCGCGCAATATTTCTGTTTTTAGCCTTAACTTTTCCCTCGTTATTACTTGCAGCGCCAAGTAAAACTCTGCGCTGCGTTACAACGCACTACCCTCCTTTTACTATTTACGATGAAAAAGCCGATACATTTACAGGTTTAGATATTGATTACATTAAGTTTATTGAAAAAAACTTAAACCTCAAAATTGACGTTATTCATTTACCTTGGGCGCGTGTTAAAAAAGAGATGGAGCTGGGCTATTACGACTGCTATTTTTCATTGGCCAACTATAAAGAGCGTACAGAATATTTAGACTTTACTAGCGAGCCTTTGCATACCACTAAGTTTGGTTTATTCACGTTAAATGAAGATAATCTGCTTATTGATGATTTATCAAAAGCCGCTATAGCTATGTTACCCGGTGTTATTCTTCCCAAAATTATCGCTAAAAAGTACAGCCTTGATGAGAATAATCTGCTTCGTTCACTTTCAACTAAAGACACTTTTGAGCTACTTGAAAAAAACGCGTTGAATACGCAATAACTAACTATCAAGCGGGTTTGTGGTACTCAAAGGAATATAAAAACATTTATGCTCGGCAATTAAATGAGTTTACATTTCCTACTTACATTGCTTTTAAGCGTGGCGTAATTGATACAAAATTAGTTGATGAACAAATAAAGCGTTTTAAAGCACAAGCTCAATAATTAACTCTGCACACATTAAGAGATAACCAATGTTTACAAAACTACCAAAGTGGGTTGAATATGGCGCGTTTACACTGGCATTTATAGCGGGCATCGTTAACGCTGTAGGCTTATTAGGTTTTGAGCATCAAGCCATTTCGCACTTATCAGGCTCTGTTACTTTGTTGGGTATTAAGCTAATGAGCAATACCTCAGCCGCTTTGCTGTTATTTAGCATACTCATTAGCTTTATGTTGGGCTCGGCGCTTTCTGGTTTTTTACTTGCAGGGCGTTCATTAAAACTTGGCCGCCATTACGATACGCTCTTATTTATTGAAGGCGCTTTACTGTTAGCAAGTGCCTACCTACTTAATCAATCTTATGTTTATGCAATTACGCTTGCCTCTGCTGCTTGTGGGTTACAAAATGCGTTAGTCACTAATTACAGTGGTGCGGTCGTTCGTACCACACACTTAACCGGCATTTTTACTGACCTTGGTTTAATGATAGGTAAAGCCCTTAAAGGTGAGCAATTTGATACCCGTAAAGGCATTATGTTTTTACTCATTATTGCAGGCTTTTTATTAGGCGGTGTAGCCGGTTTTGTTTTATTTGAGCATTACTTAGTGCTGGCTTTGGTGTTTCCTGCTGTGGCTTGTTTTGTTTTATCAATTACGTATCGGGTTTACAGGTTACGTACGCTTTAACGCAACGAGTTTAAAAGCACATTAAAACCGCATATTATAGAGGCAATGCAATATAGATTACTTTCAAGGAATGTATGAAACCTTATTTTTTGCCGCTGTTATTACCCTTCAACCACACTGCGTTTGCCAACAATCAAAATAACGATGCAATAGAAACCATAACAACGACGGCATCACGTATTGAAGCGCTATCTACCCCACTGCCTTTATCAATAAGTACACTAAGTGAAGCGCAGCTAAATAGCATAGCGCCTACGCATATTGAAGAAGCCCTGCAACGTGTAGCGGGTGCTAATATTCAACGTGGAAATGGCCAAGAGTATTTACCCGCGCTTCGCTCACAAGTGCTTTCGGGCGCAGGCGCTTGTGGTGGCATATTGACTTTAGAAGATGGCATACCACTGAGAGCCGCTGGGTTTTGTAATATAAACGAGCTATTTGAAGCACACAGCGAAATGGCGCAGCGCATAGAAGTACTCAAAGGCCCTGGCTCTGCACTTTATGGCTCAAATGCTGTGCATGGTGTTATTAATGTAATAACGCCCGATACCACGCAAGGCGGTGGCTTAGTTGGTTTAGATTACGGCTCGTACGGCTATACTCGCTACAAATTACGTGCAGGACAAGATTACGGCAACAGCGGTATCGGCATTAACGCAAGTGTTACCGACGATAGCGGTTACCGCGACGACGAAAGCGTAGAGCAACAAAAAGTAAATATTCGCCATCGCTATTCAAATAATAATTTATTACTTACCTCAGGCCTTACTTATACAAATCTTGATCAGCAAACGGCTGGATTTATTACAGGCTTTGAAAGCTATAAAAACGAAGACCTCGCGCAAAAAAACTTTGACCCTGACGCATTTAGAAAAGCACGCGCATTTAGAGCATGGAGCAATGCAACCTGGCAATTAAATAACGATGATGTGCTCTCTACTACGTTATATTTTCGCGACCAAAGCATGGACTTTTTTAAGCACTTTTTACCCGGCACACCGCTTGAAACAAACAGTCAAACAGGCTTTGGCGTGCAATCGCTTTATCAACATAATTTACAAAGTAATGTAAAAATAAACCTAGGGCTTGATGGCGAATACACGCAAGCCGATTTTACTCAAAG
Source organism: Pseudoalteromonas sp. Z9A6 (assembly GCF_011378805.1). Lineage (NCBI taxonomy): Bacteria > Pseudomonadati > Pseudomonadota > Gammaproteobacteria > Alteromonadales > Pseudoalteromonadaceae > Pseudoalteromonas > Pseudoalteromonas sp. Z9A6. The sequence goes on along the minus strand of NZ_WTKZ01000013.1, from coordinate 18,907 downwards.
CCAAAATGAGCCCACGCAAGGTTCTGCATTTTTAGTCGCGACAGTGCCACAAGGCAAACATTACGATTACGATGTAAACGCTACGCTTTATGCCCCTTTTGCATCTGTAGATTGGCAATTAAATAAGTGGTTACTAACAGCTGGTGTGCGCTACGAGCATATGCAGTACGACTATACCAATAATATGCTTGCAGGTAGAACAAAAGACGATGGCACAGAATGCGGGTTTGGTGGCTGCCGATACAGCCGCCCAGCGAGTGCTAAAAATAGTTTTAGTAATTTATCGCCAAAGCTTGGGTTGAGTTATCAGTACAATACAAATAACACGCTTTATGCGAACTTTTCTCGTGGTTACCGCGCCCCACAAGCCGCTGAGTTATACCAATTACAACGCGAGCAAACTACTGCAAATTTAAGCGCCGAAATAGCTAATAATGCAGAGCTGGGTATTAAAGGAATTTACGAAAAACTACGTTATGGTGTGTCGGTTTACGCTATGAGTAAACACAATACGATTTACCGTGATAGTGACTTTTTTACGGTAAATAATGGCAGCTCTCGCCATCGCGGTATTGAGCTTGAACTTGATTACCAGCTTACAAATACACTCTCACTCAACTTTGCAGGCACGCACGCAAAGCATACTTACACTGACAACCAAGTGCTTAACGGTCTAAATATAAACGGCAACGACATAGATACCGCACCGCGTAATATTGCTAATTTCGATTTAACATGGCAGGCACTAAACAATGCACAGTTTGCTTTGCAGTGGCAACGCGTTGGTAACTACTACACCGACCCAGAAAACTTAAATAAATACCAAGGGCATGGTATTTTAAGCCTGCGTGCGCAGTGGCAAGTTACTAGTAATCTTGAAGTACTTGCTCGCATTATTAATTTAACCAATGAAGCTTATGCAGAGCGCGCCGATTACACCAGTTTCACCGGCGACAGATACTTCCCGGGTAGACCTCGTAACGCGATGCTTTCGGCAACTTATACGTGGTAATGCTTATTTAAGGGCTAAGCTAATTTAGCTGATTTAAGTCGCTCATGTATTTCATGGGCGACTTTTTCATCACTTTTTTAAACATAGTAATAAATGCACTCACCGACTCATACCCTAATAACTCCGACACCTGCTGCACACTTTGCTTATCAGAAAGCGCTTTTAAGGCTGTAATTATATGCAATTGCGTACGCCATTTTCCAAATGTCATGCCTGTTTCTTTTTTAATTAACCGCGCTAATGTACGCTCAGTTAATGCAAACTGCTTAGCCCATTGTGGTAGTGTTTTTCGATTGTTTGGCTTGTTTATAAGCTGATCGCTCATAGTTTGAATTACCTCATTTTTAGATAATACAAAATCCAGTGGTTGTACGGGCATTTCAATAAGTTGATCAAATAACACCTGCGCTAAACGCGCTGTTTTACTATTTAAAGTATAGTGCTGATTATGCGCAGCCAACTCGCACATTAGCTCTTTAACCAGCGGCGTAATGGCTAAAGTACAAGTATTTAGCGGCATACCGTTTTTACTACTATCAATAAATAAATGACAAAGCTGCGCGTTATCAGACGCCCTATTACTATGCACCTTTTGTGCTGGGATCCAAATTGCACTATGCGTAGGCACCATCCACATTTTTGCTGACACTTCACACGTTACATAACCATGTAGCGCTAAAATTAATTGCCCTTTTGGATGGGTATGTAGTGGTATTTCGTGACTTGCATGCGCGTGCTCTATTTTCGCTATTATAGGCTGCGCCATAGTTTCAAAATTTTTAATGTCGTCCCAGCCAATTGCATCAAACATAGTTTTGTCTGTTTTTAGTTATTTAATGTCATTATCTCTAAATTATAGTTTTTGCTAAGCCTTTATACTAGCGCCCATTAAGTATTAGCTTTAATGGTCTTCCCTTTTGTTAAATAACACACCTAAATCACGCTTTGCTGGCATATTACTTGTGCTTGGCATATTACTTATTGCCGCAAATTTACGCGCCACATTTACAGGTATTGCACCTGTGCTTGAACAAATTATTAATCACTTTGGGCTTAGCGCATCGCAAGCTGGTTTTTTAACAACATTGCCACTCATTGCCTTTGCGGTTGTATCGCCAATGGCCGCAACTCTTGCTAAAAAGCAAGGGTTAGAGCGCACCTTGTTTGTGGCTTTGTTATTTATACTTGCAGGGGTTGCAGCGCGGGTAATAAATACCTCAGCTATGCTTTTTGTAGGCACCGCTATTATTGGTGTGGGCATTGCCATCGCAAACGTATTATTACCAAGTTTAATTAAGCGCGACTTCCCTGCAAAGGTTGCGTTAATGACCTCAGCCTACGTGCTTACTATGGGCGTGGTATCGGGTGGGTTTTCTACTTTAGTATTTCCGCTTAGTCAGTTAAACGGGTTAGGATGGCAACTTGCGCTGGGCTCATCAGCTCTTATTACTTTGGCGAGTATTATTGTATGGATGTCACAATTAAGTAAGCACACAAAACCCGCGAGTATTGATCAACACACCGATACGTCAAAAAGTGTATGGCGTTATTTACTAGCATGGCAAATTACCCTACTGCTGGGCTTAAACTCGTTTTTAAATTATATAATTATTACGTGGTTACCAAGCATATTAACCGAAACTGGTCACTCAGCTACCCAAGCAGGTGCTTATCATGGTGCTTTTCAAATAGCGACTGCATTACCGGGTTTAATATTAATCCCCCTATTGGCAAAATTAAAAGATCAAAGCGCGCTTAGCTTTATTTTAGCCATGTTGAGTGCACTCAGTGCATTGGGGCTACTTTATATGCCTAGCTTTGCTTTTGTTTGGACCCTAATGCTGGGCTTTTGCTCTGGGGCATGTTTTATATTGGGGCTGTCGTTTATTAGTTTACGAACTGACGATTCGCAACAAGCAGCGTCGCTTTCAGGAATGTCGCAAAGCGTAGGTTATTTGCTCGCGGCTATTGGTCCTATGCTAGCTGGTGCATTACACACTACAACAGGCAGTTGGAGTGCGCCATTGTGGTTGTGCGCTATTGCCGGAGTACTGTGTGCATTATGTGGTTTGGGCAGTGGTAAAAACACCACTTTAGCTAAATCAGCTAACTAGCTGCTGTAACCACGAAAATAAACCAGACGAAGGTTTACTACTCGCGTGCTTTTGCTCATAGCGTTTATTCGTTGCTTCGCGCTGTTCACGGCGCTCTTGTGCTAAATTAGCTTTTGCAGCAAAACGCAAGCGCTGCTCTTGAGTAAGCTCATCATTAAAACTAATGGCTGTTTTTTTCACTGCTCGGCTGCTTTTAGGTGAACTACACATATTATTCTCCAAATGACTGACTTATAAGTAGACAGTCATTTGGTTAAATAAATTTCAAACCGCTTACTAAAAAAGTGATTTTTTATCAGTATTACTAATAACCCCAACTAACTAGTTTTGTGGGCTTGTATCAAACGCAGGTACTTCGTGTAAGCCGCTCAACCAGCTCAATGTTGATTTAGCCCAAATTTGTGCTGTTGGCGTAAACTGATCACGCTGATCAACCGCACCAATACGCAAGCCATATACACGGTCAGCTTTAGCTTCGTTAGTTGCATAAAGTGTTGTACCACATGTGCCACAAAAACCTTGCGCACGCTTGTTACCACTTTGCGCTGTTTTAACAAACTCTTTTGGCTCACCTTGGGTAAACACGACCGAATTTGGCTCTGCAATTATGACTGCTCTAAATGGGCCGCTCGACATACGTTGGCAATCGCTACAATGGCAAACAAGTGCGTTGTTATTTTGAGACTTTGCTTGGTATTTAATTTCACCACAGTAACAGCTTCCAGTAATTTCCATTATTTAAATCCTTAATGCTTATGAAGATTGAATCGAGATATAAGAGCGGCAATATCGATTCATTATTTTTAAAATATAAAAAAACTGCTCGCCGGTTCATTTGTATGTTCGGTTAGATTTTTAATTTTTGAGAGTGATTTTCAACGTTGAACAAGTGCTAAAAACATGATCCGATGTTTTAAATAAAACAGCAATACCACGTTAAGCTAATAGCGTAACGTGGTGTGTTTAAGCTATCTTTTATGTGCGTTTAAATAATCAACAGCTAACAGGCTAAGCGCCTTAGTGCCTACTTTAAACGATGATTCGTCGGCATAAAAATAAGGTGAGTGATTACTAGCCACTGTATTTAAATCTTGCTCACTTGGTGTGCCGCCTAAAAATACAAATACACTCGGCACTTCTAATGCGTAAAACGAAAAGTCTTCTGCGCCGGTTATTTTTCCCATTTCAACTACGTTTTCATTACCTGCTGCTTTTTTAAGGCTAGGTAACATTTGCGCAGTTAACTTTGGGTTATTAATCGTTACCGGATAACCTTCGTGAATGTGTACCTCTGCAGTAGCACCTGACGATTTAGCAATGTGCGTGGCTGTGGTTTTTATTTTTTCAAATATTTGTGCTCGGTTATCCATATCAAAATTACGAATTGTACCTACCATTTCGACTTCTTCAGGAATAATATTATTACGTACCCCACCCGCTATCTTACCAAACGAGACAATAGCAGGCTCTTTGGTAATGTTGATTTGGCGACTAACAATATGATTTACGCCTGTTACTATTTGCGCAGCTGCGGCAATGGGGTCAACCCCAGTCCACGGTGCAGAGCCGTGTGCCTGCTTGCCATGTACTGTTATTTCAAATCGGTCTGCACTGGCCATAGCTGGGCCACTTCTATAACCAATTTTACCGCTGTGCAAACTAGATGTTATGTGTAACCCAAAAGCAGCTTCTGGTTTGTATTGTTTAAATATGCCTTCTTTAAGCATTAGCTCAGCGCCACCCTCTTCCCCCTCAGGTGCGCCTTCTTCTGCAGGCTGAAATACAAACATAATATTACCGTGTAGCTCATCTTTCATGTTTGCAAGCACTTGTGCAGCGCCCATTAGCATAGCCGCGTGCGTGTCGTGCCCACAAGCATGCATTATGCCTACATCTACACCACGGTAATTAGTGGTTTTAGTTGATTTAAAATCAACATCTGCTTTTTCAGTAACTGGCAGCGCGTCCATATCTGCGCGTAGCATTACTGTCGGGCCAGGCTTTGCGCCTTTTAATAGCCCCACAACACCTGTATAAGCAATCTCCGTTTGTACTTCCATACCCAGCGACTTTAAGTGCTTAGCGACGATATCTGCTGTGCGGGTTTCGCGATTTCCAAGCTCAGGGTTTTGATGAAAATAACGTCGCCAATCAATAACCTGCTGCTCTATCTTTTTAACTTGCTGATCAATGTTTGCATTGGCATTAAACGCACTAAGGGCAGCAAAGCCCAACGCTATTGAAATTAGTGATTTTTTCATCCTGTTTGTCCTTATTATATTTATTGGTTTTATAATATTGATGAGCACGAGCCCTTATGTATTATTGAGAACATAATTAGTTTGCTCTATAACCACTATTACTGAAGGCTCTACAATAATCAATCCCATTTAAGCTAGATGCTCAACTATGAAGGGCCACTTCACTTTTCACTGGTTTTATCTATTTTTAGTTTAAAGGTTTAGCGCTAATTAAGCCTACCACTTTTGCTTTTGTTGATTTAAAAATGCCACTAAATAGTCCACCAACGCACGGACAGTCGGGCTTAATAAACGTTGCGATGGGTAGAGTAAATTCACGGGTAATGGGCTTGGCACATAATCGCTATTCAAACTATATAATAAGAATAGTAATGCAGAACCTCCCCTTATGTTGGGGGTAATTATTTATACGCGTTAGCATTTTTAATGCTGTCAAAATCGTTAAAGCGCACGTTGTGCTGCGCCATTACTTTAAGTATTTTTTTACTTAGCATTTGGCGTAAATAAAACGGCTGATTTGGCACAAAATGATGGATGGTATGCGTTTTACCAAAGTTAAAACAAAATAAGTGAAACGGCATGAATAAACGACTCGTTAGCACATGAGTTTGTTCAAGCATGTTATTAACGCCACCATAGTAATGCATGCTTGAGGTAACAAAATTAAGCGAGCTTGAGCGAATAATATTAGGCACAATGAGCACAACCATTAAAAATTCAAACACATCCATTGTACTTAACAACCAACTAGGTGAATTTAGCGAAAGTGGTATAAATAAATCAACAATATGGAATAAAATAACGCTATATAAAATAGCAAAATACGCAGTCGCTATCGGAAATCCCGCATTAAAAACACTCGAAAAACTAAAGCCATTAATTTCTTTTCTAAAACGTTTAGTAGAAATAATTAGCCCTAATAACCCATCTACAATAACTAGCGCACGTAAAAATGGATTTTTAATACCGTTTCCCACCAAGCGTTCTTCTAGGTCTTGTTGTGTGCCTGAGGTTTTGTGATGGTGTAAATGCATTTTACGTCGGTACCATGGGCTAATAGTATTTGGCCGCATTAACCATACTACTAACATCATAGAATTATGCATGAAAGGCTGATTGCTAAAGTATTGTTTATGTATAAGGTCGTGCTCTAACTCATGGGAAATAGACGCAGCAATAGCCGCAAGTACTATACATACCCAAGCAGGTATTAGGGCTAAATAATATAAAGCACCAACACCAATTAACGCGCTAAATGATAGCAATAAAATAATTAACCCTAAGGTATTTTGATGTGCAAGTAATGGGTGCTGTTGACGAAGTAATGCTTCTTCTGCCTTAATAGCTTTAACAATCGATTGAATGTTCTGTTTGGCACTTAATTGGGTCATAATTAATGTCTTAAAAACCTTGTTGTACAAATAATACCTGAATCAAGCGCAAAATCGGCATAAATCAGGAATAATTATTGTAATACGGCTAACTATTATCAATAGTTCAATTGCTCATTTATTCAATCGCATAACAATTTAATAGCACTCATAACCCAAAATATTCGCTTTATATATCGGCCCAAAAAGACTTAAAAAATTTACCAGTGGAGTCTCCTTGCTATAAACGATTAATTATCAATCAGTTGTTTATGCAAATAAAAGAAAAGGCTTGCCGCCCCCTCTTTTGTTTGTATAATGCGGATACAGAATAAGAGGTATATAAGTATCCTTTTTATTTTAAGTGGTTTTTCTTTATCTTTTTATGCTTAAAAGATTAAAGAAAAATTATGCCAGCGTGATGAAATTGGTAGACATGGGGGATTCAAAATCCCCTTCCGAAAGGAGTGCCGGTTCGAGTCCGGCCGCTGGTACCACTTTTGAACCTCAGCTAATTATTGGCTGAGGTTTTTTTATGCCTAAAATTTAACTAGTAATCTATACCAATTCGCTTTACTAAGTGAGCTACTTTTAGGTAAGAAAACCGTGTCGATAACAAGGCAAAACCTAGTTAAGCTGAAGCAAAAGCCACAAGCCACAAGCCTTCCATTGAAGCCATCAACGTAATTAGAAAGTTACATAAATCTAATTAGCATGCGAGTTATGCGTCTTGCTCTTGATTTGTTATATTCCCAATTCGATTATTTAACTCTTCGTTACTAACATCTTCTTTATGTGTACCAATGATCCATATATGACCAAATGGGTCTTGTAGCGTGCCGGCCCTATCACCATAAAACTGATCATGTACGGGTCTTATTTCTGTTGCACCAAGCTCAATTGCTTTTTTAAATACGGTATCAACATCTTCAACATAAAGCATAAGGCTTAGCGCTGTACCACCGAGCTCTTTTGGGTTTTTTAAATGCTCTTCAGAACCATTATCTGAAAGCATAATATGCGAATCACCAATTATTATTTCTGCATGTGCTATTCCACCATCAGGTAAAGGCATCTGCATTACGTGTTCAGCACTAAATGCATCACAATAAAAATCTATCGCTTTTTGTGCGTCATTCATAATTAGATAAGGTGTAACTGAATGAAACCCTTTTGGTATTGCTGAGACTGCCATAATATTCTCCTTTACTTACGCGGTGATTTTTAATATTTAATTAACTAAATATGCGTTTAATTACCCCTAAATTTAAGCTTAGCTCATACAAAAAATTGCGTTACTTTTCGAGGTTTAAACGCTTATGCCAAGCAGCAATACTTTCATCAGGGTATTCTTCAAACTGCTTGTCACCTTCATTAATGGGCGCATTTACCCAATTTGCTTTACTACCAAGCATTAAATGAGTGCGCTCTGGCGGTATGGGTAACTCACTATCTATTGCACCTGCAAAGGGGTGAACTTGCTCAGGCCAACGTGCATCGTATAACCACAAGTTAGCACTACAATGCTTACAAAAATGACGCTCTGCAGGGCTGATTTTATCGCCTATTTTTGCATGATAAATAGTTATGTGTTCACGCCCTGTAACCTCAAGCGTACTGTATTGTGCGTTCAAATTAATAACAAACCCGCCGCCCCCTGCGGTTTTACGACATACAGAGCAATAGCATAAATTATAAGGATAAGGGTGTTTTGAGTTGACCGTAAATACCACTTTGCCACAGTGACAAGCGCCATTAAGCTTCATAATATATCCAATTTTATTGTTGGCTTGAACTAATACCTTAACTAGGTGAGCTAAAAAAACCACAACAATTACATGCTGTGGTTTTTTAATTATTGAGCTTACTAACGTTTCCAATATCTTAAATTACGTAATGTATTTATAAATTTATCGGCAGAGTGTGCCTCTAAATCAATCCAACCATCATCTGCTTTGTCATCGAGCCCTGCGGCTTTAAATAAAAGCTTAGCCTCTTGTGTGTAGCCTATGTATTTCATATGTGCATACGCATCGCTTACAAAGTCTTTAGCTTCTGCAATAGCAGCTAGTTTTTCGGCTCCCTCTTCAGTGGTGAGTACAAGTACCGCATCGTATAAAACCGATGGACCACCATTAATAACCTGATCAGCTTTAAAGTGCTTACCTTTACTGCATTTAGCACCGCCAACTTGTGGGGCAATAATTTCAAAGTTTGCGCCTTCACTTTTAAGTGCATTGGTAACCGATTCAAAGATGTCTGCATTAAAGCCATCACTTACTAAAATACCTAATTTACGGCCTTTGAAGGTGTTGGGCGCATTTTTCAAAATACTTAACGCATCAGATACAGGTAAGTCTTTACGTGTTGGCATAGCCGCTTCAGCTGGGTCTGGCATTTCTTGCAAGCCAAGTCCTTCGGCAACTTTATTTGCGAGGGTTTCGTCAATATTTAACAAGTGCGATACCAAACGCTCTCGTATTGGTAAATGCTCAACTTTAGAAAGCTCAAACACGTACGCAGATTGAATATGCGCCTGCTCTACCTCTGTTTGGCTTAAATAAAACTGACGAGCTTGACTGTAATGATCGCTGAATGTTTCTGAGCGATAACGCAGTTTATCACCGCCGCTTACTTCAGGTTCCTTTGAGCTTTTAAAGCCGTGTACTGGGCATTCGCGTGGGTTGTTTTCGTCGCCGCTCCATGAGTTTGGTTCGTAATTAACACGCCCTTTTGGATTATGCATTGCCATGTGGCCATCTTGCTGAAAATGACGCATTGGGCATTTAGGCGCATTGACCGGAATATGCGTAAAGTTAGGACCACCTAAACGCTTAGTTTGAGTATCTAAGTATGAAAAGTTACGACCTTGCAGTAGCGGGTCGGGTGTAAAATCGAGCCCTGGTACAATGTTTTGAGTACAAAATGCTACTTGCTCTGTTTCTGCAAAAAAGTTGTCTACAACACGGTCAAGCACCATACGGCCAACAATTTGCACTGGTACTTGCTCTTCAGGTATAAGCTTGGTGGCATCGAATACATCAAATTCAAATTCATCAGCAAATTGCTGATCAAACACCTGTACACCTAGCTCCCACTCTGGGAAGTCGCCGTTGCCAATAGATTTCCACATATCTCTGCGATGAAAATCAGGGTCTGCGCCATTTAATTTAAGCGCCTCGTTCCACACAACTGATTGCATGCCGCCTTTTGGTTTCCAGTGAAACTTAACGTATTTTTCATCACCTTTGGCATTAATAAATTTAAAGGTATGAACGCCAAAACCTTCCATAAAGCGTAAAGAGCGCGGAATAGCTCTATCAGACATTGCCCACATAACCATGTGCATTGACTCAGGCGATAAGCTCACAAAATCCCAAAAGTTATCATGTGCTGTTTGCGCTTGCGGAAAACCACGATCTGGCTCGGCTTTAGCTGAATGAACTAAGTCTGGAAACTTCATCGCATCCTGAATAAAGAATACCGGTATATTGTTACCAACTAAATCCCAGTTTCCTTCTTGGGTATAAAATTTTACCGCAAAACCACGTACATCACGTGCTAAATCTGGAGACCCTTTATTACCTGCAACTGTAGAGAAACGAGTAAATACTGGGGTTTTTTCACCTTTTCGCTGAAAAATATCTGCACAGGTTAAATCTTCAAGCGTGTCGTAAGTTTCAAAATATCCGTGTGCACCATAGCCTCTAGCGTGCACTACACGCTCAGGAATGCGCTCGTGATCAAAGTGAAAGATCTTCTCGCGCATTATGTGATCTTCTAATAATCCTGGGCCACGCTTTCCTGCACGTAATGAGTTTTGATCGTCACTTACAGGGCAGCCCTGCGCGGTGGTCATGGTAGGGTGTTCATCCGACGCTTTTTGATGCAATTCACCGCCATGCCCTTTATTACCTGAGTATTTAAATGATTCAGCCATGTTTAGTCCTTCATACAGTTTGATTTAATGGGTCAATAGTTTTTATGAGCTTTAAAGCTAAAAGCGACTATGCAAATGCAAAATAAAGACCAGCCATCTAACCTAGTAAAAAAGGGCTGTACAGATAAAAATGTAGTATTTGAGGTGATTTATAAAAGAAAAGGTTACACAGGTATGTAACTTTTTCACACAAAAAAAGAGCACTTAAAAGTGCTCTTAGATTTAAATCATTTTAAATTTAGTTAATCTTTGCTTTCGTTAACTAAAATAACTTTACGATGTGGGAAAGGTATTTCGATGTTGTTTTCATCCAGTGCTTTTTTAATTAACTCTGGCACCGTATAAAGAATATCGAAGTAATGCTCGCCCTTACAAAAAGGTCTTACTAAAAAGTCTACTGAGCTATTGTTAAGAGTTTCTACTTCAACAAAAGGCGCTGGATCTTTTAGTATGTGTGGGTGCGCTGCAAGTACGCCATCTATAATTTTACGTACAGCCGTTGTATCTTCACCGTAAGCAACACCAAAATGCATATCCACACCACGAATTGGATGATGTGAATGGTTTATAATTTGCGCGCCCCAAATTTGACTATTTGGTATAATAACCTGTTGATTATCGAACGTTTGTAAAATAGTAGTAAACATATCTACTTCTGTTACTTTACCAAAACGCCCTGCAGCCTCAATAAAGTCATTCACTTTATAAGGTCTAAATATTAGCAACATAACGCCTGCGGCAAGGTTCGACATTGCACCTTGTAACGCCAAGCCTATAGCAAGTCCCGCAGCACCGAGTAAAGCAATAATAGAGGCTGTTTGTACACCAAAGCGATTTAACACAGCAATAATAACGAACGCTAATATGATGTAGCGAGCCATGCTGCCTAAAAAGCGAAAAAGCGTATCGTCAAGATGAGTGTATTTATGACACAAGCCAATAATTAAATTGCGTACTTTGCCCGCTAACCATAAGCCCGCAAGTAAAATTGCAATTGTTAGTAATATGTTGGTTGCCCACGTAATTGCAGCGGGTAAATATTGATTAATATCAATGTTGTTTATTATGTCTTCCATTGTTTTTCCTGTTTTAAAAACTTTTAGCTAGTTTTGCTATACCAAGCGCAACAGTTTAATAAAAAGTTAACCAAAGTACGGATATAGGTTTAGTTTTATATGTATAAGCACTTTGAAGGATGGATTTCTTAACTACTGCTTTTAAAACTATGGATTGATAAAATATAATTTTAAGCCCTATTTAGCGCCAATTTTTAATTAAAGATTATACTCAGTAATATCTTGCTATAACGCAGTTTGGCTCATATAGTCAGCAAATTATCACACCTTATTTTGAACATCTTTGTTTATGAAATCTTCTGCTCCTGCTAGTGATTTTGGTACTTTATTAGGTTATGCACCTGGTAATGTTGCTGTTTACTCATCTGATTATGATACGGCTGATGAAAGCATTTATCCTAATCGTAGTGCCTATCGTAGTTACCTAGACGGTATTTACATGGGCTATAAATGGCAATGCGTTGAATTTGCCCGGAGATGGATGTACCTCAATCATGGTTATATTTTTGATGATATAGCTATGGCTTACGATATTTTTGAGTTGCGTTCAGTGCGCGATGTAAATAGCCAAAACAGATTGCCACTAAACGCGTTTAAAAATGGTGCTAAACATCACCCTCAAGTAGGTAGTTTACTTATATGGGAAGAAGGCGGCGAGTTTGAAGAAACAGGCCATGTTGCTGTCATTGTTGAAGTGCATGAAGATAAAATACGTCTTGCTGAGCAAAATGTAGGGCATCAAATATGGCCAACAAATCAAAACTGGTGCCGTGAACTAAAAGCAAAAGTAACTAAAGATGGCGACTATTGGATTGAGTGCTCTTACAGCGACGCCACTATTTTAGGTTGGATGACACAAACTGATGAAACAGAATATGCTGAGCCAACGTTTGAGCTAAACACTGACTTATTTACTATAGAAGCCCATAAAGCAGCAGATACAGGCCAAGCAAACAAGTCATGGTTAAATATTGCGAATGACGATGAAGCTGCCTACGTAGAAATGATGCAAGGCCATAAACTTACATCCGTAGATGAAGATCAGCATAATTACTTTGCAATATCTCAAACGGCGCAGCAAAGCATTGAGCATGCAACAAATGAGCTGCATGGTTTATTTATGCATGCAACCGACTATGTACTGCAGCACCCTGAGTTATTAAAAAAGTTTAATTTACCCGATGTTGTACTTAATAAAATTCGCCAATCGTGGGATAACCGCTTAAACCAATTAATTACCAGTCGGTTTGACTTTGCCTTAACAGCAGCAGGTTTAAAAGTTTACGAATACAATTGCGATTCGGCATCGTGTTACATGGAAAGCGGCAAAGTTCAGGGAAAGTGGGCAAAACACTTTAGTGTTAAAACGGGTGTAGATGCAGGCCAAAATTTATTTAAAGATCTCGTAAAAGCATGGCGTAAAAGTGAGGTAAAAGGTCTTGTTCATATTCTGCAAGATGATGAACCAGAAGAACATTACCACGCATTATTTATGAAAGAAGCTATTGAAGCCGCAGGCTTTGAATGTAAGCTAGTAATTGGCTTAAGCACACTTCGCTGGAATGAGTCAGGCAACATAGTAGATACTGATGGCGCACAACTGAGTTACGTATGGAAAACCTGGTCGTGGGAAACCGCACTTGATCAAATTCGTGAAGAATGCGAAGCCGACCAATCATTAGGTGATAACTTTGAACCACAATTCAAAGCTGGTGAAACGCCACGCTTAGTCGATGTATTACTGCGTAAAAATGTCATGGTGTTTGAACCGCTGTGGACATTAATTCCTAGTAACAAGGCTATTTTGCCAATACTGTGGAGCTTATTCCCTAATCATAAATATTTACTTAATACCGCGTTTGAGCTTAACGACGAGTTATTACAAACCGGATATGTAGTTAAACCAATAGTGGGACGCTGTGGCGCTAATATTCAACTTGTTGATGAACAGCAGCAAGTTATAGAAAAGACAATGGGGCACTTTGCCGAGCAAGACCAAATATACCAACAGCTATTTGCATTGCCTAAAGTAGATGATTACTTTGTACAAATATGTAGTTTTACAGCCGCCGGTAAATACTCCGGTGGTGGCGTGCGTGTTGATAAAAGCATGATCATAAACGGCCATAGCGATTGTATGGCGCTGCGTATTAAATAATAAACAATACTAAGCCCGCAATTTGCTGCGGGCTTAAGTTTGTGTAGCCCTTCCCTCTTTTAAGTTTTATAGCTATCTCAAGCGAGTTACTCCTGATAGAGTAAATTTATTAAACACCACTAATTAAGGTATTTCATGGCGAATCAATTTAATGTACTCGGCACACGCTTAAAACTATGTTGCGGTAATGGTGGCTACACACGTGAAGGGTTTTGTTATGTATCAGAATCAGATCTTGGCAATCACAGTGTGTGTGCAATTATGACTGATGAGTTTTTACAATTTTCAAAATCACAAGGTAACGATTTAATAAGCCCGAACCCTCTTTACGATTTTGAAGGTTTAAAAGCCGGTGATAAATGGTGCTTGTGTGCAGTAAGATGGCTTCATGCTATTTCAGCAAACGTTGCGCCACCAGTGGTACTTGAGGCTACAAATAAAAAATCATTAGAAATAGTGCCGCTCGATGTTTTAAAAGCGCACGAATATATAGCCAACGTTTAAATACATCTAAGAGTAACTAAATCGAAGTCTGCATATTTTACAAATATATGCAGGCTTTTCAAAAACCCAATCTCCTCTGCAGCCTTAAAAACCTTAATTTAAAATATAACCACATGTTTTTAAATTACTTTTTAAATAAATCAACTTACGGCATAGCAGTTGCTTTATTAAGTTTAAGTCACGCTCATCACGCAACACATTATATGAGCAACACATTAGTTAAGTAGGAGAAATTATGAGTAACAATAACGAATCAAACAAAACAACTAAATTTACCGCGCCAGGTATGAGTGACGAATCAGCTCAAAAAACAATAGCTACGCTAGATAACCGCATGGTTGCATTGATAGATTTACAGCTTACTTTAAAGCATATTCACTGGAACGTAGTGGGACCTAACTTTATTGGCGTACATGAAATGATAGACCCGCAAGTAGACATTGTACGCGAAATGACAGATACAATTGCAGAGCGAATTGCGACACTCGGTGCAGTACCTGTTGGCACACCAAAATCAATTGTAGATCGCCGTACTTGGGACGAATACTCTGTAGGCAAAGGCCTAGTCACCGAGCATTTGGCTGCGCTTGATAAAGTATATAACGGCGTTAATGCCGATCACCGCAAAGCAATCGAGACTCTTTCTGAGCTAGATCCGGTCTCTGAAGATATGATCACCAGCCAACTAGCCGATTTAGAGCAATTTCAGTGGTTCATACGAGCACATTTAGAATCATCTACAGGCGAATTACAGAGCTAATACATCTAAAGTAAGAAAGCCCAGCATTATTATGCTGGGCTTTTTTTGCGTAAAAATCTATTTATCGCTACCTAGTGTATCGCCCCCACCCCAGCTAGTACAAAATCAATATAAAAACAATAGAAAATTGGTATTACCAAAATGATTTTTAATTATTTTAACCTCTCCACTATTTCGCAAATTTATAAATCATTTAGAACTTTTAATGGTCGCTCTTCCAAGTCAATATCACTTAAAAAGTAAACTAAACACGTATAAAAGTACGGCATAAAATTTAAAAATAGTACTAACAAATGTATTAAATAGTACAAATAATATATAAAAATGCCTTTGGTAAAGATACTTCAATAAAATTCATTCAAAATACAAAAAATAAAAACACACTATAAACCTTTAAATTTATTAAATATAAGCAAAATAAAAGAAGCTTTTGTAATACACATTGTGAA
This sequence comes from Pseudoalteromonas sp. Z9A6, assembly GCF_011378805.1. NCBI lineage: Bacteria > Pseudomonadati > Pseudomonadota > Gammaproteobacteria > Alteromonadales > Pseudoalteromonadaceae > Pseudoalteromonas > Pseudoalteromonas sp. Z9A6. Next base: position 3,263 of record NZ_WTKZ01000013.1, on the reverse strand, counting down.
ATTTTGGTAAACAAAGATTGTAAATAAAGTTGAATTGGATTAATTTAAACCATACCACCTGTATGACACACTACAGGAAAGAAATAGTTAAATTGGTTAACCAAATCAGGTAGAAACACACACAATGACGCAAGTCGTACCCAAACGGGAGAGATACATGAAACTCAATCAAATTACTTCAACATTAATTAATAAGCATAAAAGAAGTAGCTCTACAGCAATCAGTGCCGCAGCCCTTTTACTAATGGCTTCTTCAAATATTGCAGCGCAAGAGGCTCCCGCAGCTTCAGAAACGGCAGCTGCAGACATTGAAGTTATTGAAGTAAAAGGCATGCTAGGCAGTATGAAAGCCGCCGCTATGCTTAAGCGTACTGACGGACGTATTGTAGATGCAATTGTTGCTGAAGACATTGGTAAGTTACCAGATAATAATATTGCAGAAGCGTTGCAACGTATTACTGGCGTATCTATTAATACCGATTTTGGTGTGGGTGACAGTGTTTCGATTCGTGGCTTACCTCAAAACCGTGTTGAATTAAATGGTCGCTCTACTATTGGTGACTCTCGTGACGGCATTAGCTTGCAAGATTACCCATCAAGCTTCTTAAAAACAGTAGAAGTAGTTAAGTCTCCTACTGCCGATATGATTGAGGGTGCATTAGGCGGAACAGTTAGTTTAAAGACAGTTCGCCCATTAGAGTTAGATAAACTAACTGGCGCAGTTTCATTAGATGGCGAATACGCTGATAAAACAGAAAATGTAGCTCCTATTTTTAGTGGTTCAATTGGTAACAACTGGGACTTTGATGAAATGGGTACCTTTGGTGCCATTGCTATGTTTTCATTCCAAGATCGCGAAATTCGCCAAGATGAAACATCTAGCCGTGTTAAACCTCAAGATATAGAAATTAATGGCCAAGAAGGTAATACACCTAGTGGCAACGCTATCGTAAGAGACGAGCACAGTGTTGAACAATATGTAGAACAACGTAAACGAACTGCTGTAAATTTATCTCTTCAATGGGCACCACAATCTGGTAATGGCATGGTGTATCTTGATTTAAGCGGCACAAAGCGCTCAGGTGAACAAGCTGGTAACTCTATTTTAGGTGTCGCAGGTTCGTTATCAACAGATGCAAATACAACTCAAGATGCTAACGGCGTAAACAATTACACGTTAACAAACGAATTTGGTATTCCTAAAACATACAGTGACTTTCGTGAAACTGACTCGTTTTCAAATGCACTTGGTGCAGAGTGGAACCTTACTGACAGCATCAAAATCTCTGGTGAAATTGCGGTAGCATCATCAGAAAGCGTAAGACCTGATTCTGAATTTACACTTCGCCCAATCGAAAGATCAACATTTGAAGCAAGTGGCGGAACTCAGCTAACAAATCATTTATATGATGGTGCATTCTCTCAAGACGGTAATAAATTACCAAGCATCATTCATTCAGATCCTAATGCATTTACTGACCCACAAAACTTAGCACTTCGTACGTTTAAAAGTGAAGATAGAAGAACAGACAATGACGAAACAGCTATTCGTTTTGATGTTGAAATGTTTGAGCCACTCAGCAGCTTAAGCTGGGTATCTAAAGTAAAAGCGGGTGTACGTGTTACTAACCGCGATTACGAATATGAGCAATACAAAGTTGAAATTAAAGACATTTATAAAAATGCATTTAACGACTCAGACGGTTCGTTAGCCACTTTATGGGTTGATGACTACAACGCTGCTTTTTCAAATAGCTTTACAACAGTTAGCCACGACAACTCTTTTGACCAACTAGGTCATTCGGGACAAAACGACCTACTAACCTTTTTAAGCTACAACGGTTTATCTAACCCGGCCAATACTTACGCTCAACTTCAGCAGTTACTTGCAGGTACTAACCTAGCGTCAACAGGTAGTCTTTCAGATAACCAAGAGTTCCAAGAAAGCGCATACCGTAACGTAGTTGAAGATACAGCTGCCGTGTATATATCAGCTTACTTAGACTTTGATAACATCACTGCAATTGTGGGTGGTCGTTATGTAACTACAGATTTAGAATCAAGCGTATTTCTTAATGGCGAAAAAGTAACTGGCGACAATGACTACAGCGACTTGTTACCAAGCTTAAACGTAACGTATAACTACTCAGACGAAACATTATTCCGCTTTGCTGCTGCAAAAGTTATGCGCCGCGCTGACTTTAGCGAACTAAGCCCTGCATTTGACGTTAATAACGACATTACAGGTGCAACGCAAGGCTCTATTGATTTAGAACCATATCGTGCAACGCAATACGACTTATCTGTAGAGCATTACTTTGACCAAGGTAACGTAATTTCTTTCGCAGTATTTTATAAAGATGTTGAATCTTTCTTAAGTAACGAAAGTAGCTGTGTAGCTGCATCAAGCACTTCAACAGGCCAAAACGTAACTCAATGGAACCAAGTATGTCAGCTTGACGTTGCAGGTGTTTCACAAGATAACCTAGTTTACTCGGATGCAACTGACTTCCCAGTAGATGCTGATGGCTTTAACCATGTAGCAGGCTTACGTGACGCAGGACTAACGGGTATCGATACTGTTAAAAATGTAAACGGTGAAAACGGCTCAGTACAAGGCTTTGAAGTTGGTTATCAACAGTTCTTTACAGACCTACCTGGTGCATTTTCTGGCTTAGGCATTAACGCAAACTACACATACGCAGACAGCGAGCAACCAAACGGTAACCCGTTATTAGATATTTCTAAAAATACGTATAACTTACAAGTATTTTGGGAATACGAAGGTTTCTCTACTCGTCTAGCTTATAACTACCGTGACAGTTTCTTAGATACTGAAAACGAGAAACGTGTAGAAAATATTAACTCAGACGGCAGTATTTCAGCAGAAGGTACTGTTTACGGTAATAACTACCGTGACGACAGAGGTCAGTTAGACTTCTCTGCAAGCTGGGATATTAACAAAAACGTGACCTTAGTAGGTAATGCGACCAACTTAACGGGTGAGCCTTCTATTTACCTATCTGAACTAGGTGGTGCTTGGAAGTACACTGAAGCGGATCGCCGTTACAGCTTTGGTATTCGCGCTAAATTTTAATTTTCCCTAGAAACTAAAGCCTGCTTTTATGCAGGCTTTTTTACGTCTACAAAAAAGTGGCACTTGTGTTAAAACATCGCACAATTTTTATAACTAAATATTTATTTAAAGCAATAAAACCTAGATTCAAATTGTAAGTGCATAACTTGTTTTGGCTAGATTAAGT